>NZ_JBHSEB010000085.1:0-25435 GCF_042651925.1 Catenibacterium sp. GCM10023432
ATCCACGATTGAACAATTAAGGAGAGTTACTTTTTTTGTTTCCTCCTCGTCATTTCATATTGTCTAATAAAAGGATTAAACAAGTATTCTTAAGGATATTGTATAGTTGTTACAAAAAAAGCGAATTTATATGCATAAATCCACTCTTTTTGTCACTTTAATAGATATATTCTTCTTTCTTCTGTTTTCTCTCATATATATAAATAAATGGCGCATACACAAGTACTGAGATACATATACATATGAGATGTGATAGTGCCCCATAGATACTTCCTCCAGTAACTAAGAAGCCCATTAAAATAGGTGGCATAACCCAAGGTACTTCCATGATCACATGTGGACAGAATCCCATTGAAATAAGGAAATAACCCGCTGTAAGAGAAATAAGTGGTGCAAGAATAAATGGAATAGATAATAGAGGATTAAGCACAATGGGCATACCAAAGATGACTGTTTCGTTGATATTCACTAAACTTGGGAATAAAGAAATATTCGCTATTAGACGATTATCATGTCTTTTGGAAAAAACAAGTATATATATCACAACCCCTAATGTACATCCTGAGCCGCCAACTTCTCCAAACATCTGAAACATCATTGAATTGAATACATATGGTATATCTTTTCCTCTTAAACCCGCATTAAATGCTGCCATATTAATATAGAGTAATGGTCTATACAAAGATTCAACGATAGACAACATAAGATTCTTCCCATGGAAGCCAACAATCCAAAACAATGTGATAATAAGATACAAAACAAGAACCGCAATTAAATTATCCCCTGCCATCAGCTGTAATGGAAGCTGTATAAGATTATATATATTTGTATTAAGTGTGTGACCTGTGCTTAGGATACAAAGATAGGAGACAGAACCCATAATTAAGCATGTCAAGAACGTAGGAACGATATTCATGAATGATAATACCTGATTAGTAGAAACCTGACTAGGAAGCTTAATTAAGAGACAATCGCAGTTTCTTAATAAATGATAGAGTTCTGTCGCAAATATAGCGACAAACATTGCGGTAAAGAGTCCTGATGAAGATGTATAAATTGAACCTATTCCCTGCGCAGTAAAATCTTTCAAAGTTATTCCTATAGAATTTGGTATATGCACAAAAGTGGATAGTTTTGTATGTACAATAGCACCACTACCTGTATGTAATAGCATATTAATATGAAGACCATCAATAATATGTGGTGTGACAATCAACCAGCATATAAAGCTGACAATCACAGGATAAATATCATAATCCCCATTCGCCTGAGCAATTTCACTAGATAATAATAATACAATTACGATAGAGATACATGAAATAGCTGCATAATTCAATGCTTCAAAGATTGGATTAAAAACTTTTAAATCCATAATAAGTGGAAAAACAGTACCTAAACCCCCATGATCATTGACTAGTACATTTATCCAAAATATTCCAACAGCACCTGTAAGAGATATTGGCATATAATTCTGGAAGGTATTTTTAATTGCATTTAAGTATTTATTCTGAGTACATTTCATAGCCACCCAGGATAAAGCATCTACTAATTTATTCATCCCATCACCCCTTCGCACTCCCATATTACATTTTTCAAAAGAAAAAGTCCATCATTAGATGGACTATTCAAAAAGAAGGATTTAGAAAACAATCTTCGCAATAATTCTAGCTTTAATAACACCTTCATGATTTTCAATCACTTTAGTGATATCTTCTGATAAATCATTTGTATCAATGACAGTATATGCATATTCACCACGTGCTTTATTGACCATGTTTTCAATGTTCATGCTCTTTTTCGCAAATGCGTTCGCAAATACAGCTAACATGTTAGGAATATTCTTATGAATAATACATACACGATATGTTGTAGTACGTGGTTCTACAACTGTAGGTAAGTTAACAGAGTTCTGGATATTACCATTTTCTAAGTAATCAATCATTTCTTTTACAGCCATAGTTGCACAGTTATCTTCTGATTCTGGAGTAGAAGCACCTAAGTGTGGTAATACAACTGTATTTTCAGTTTCTACAAGTTCTTTAGAACCAAAGTCTGTAATATAACGTGCCACTTTACCTGACTTTAATGCTTTGATAATATCTTCAGTATTTACTAATGTATCACGTGCAAAGTTCAAGATACGTACACCGTCTTTCATCATTGCAAGTGACTTCTTATTGATCATGTTCTTTGTATCAGGAGTTGCTGGTACATGAATAGTAATATAGTCACATTCCTTAAATAATTCTTCTACAGTAGCTGCTTTATGAACCCATTTAGATAGTTTCCATGCTGCATTAACACTGATATATGGATCATAACCATATACTTCCATACCTAATTTAACAGCTGCATTAGCTACATTCACACCAATTGCACCTAAACCAATAACACCAAGCTTCTTACCATCAATTTCAGGACCAACAAACTGGCTCTTGCCTTTTTCTACAGCCTTTCCAAAATCATCAGCTGGTAATGTCTTTACCCATTCAATACCAGGAATCACCTGTCTTGAACTTAAGATTAAAGCACATAATACTAATTCTTTAACCGCATTCGCATTAGCCCCTGGTGTATTAAATACACAGATTCCTTTTTCAGTACATGTATCTACAGGAATATTGTTGACACCTGCACCTGCTCTTGCGATAGCCTTTAATTCAGCTGGGAAATCATAGTCATGTAATTTAGCTGATCTAACTAAAATCCCATCTTCATGTTCTAAATTATCACCGACTTCATAATTATCATCAAAGATTTCTAAGCCCTGTTCAGAAATCTTATTTAAAGTTTTAATCTTATACATACTATTTATGTTTCTCCTCGAATTCTTTCATGAAATTAACTAAATATTCTACACCTTCATATGGCATTGCATTGTAGATAGATGCTCTAATACCTCCTACACTACGATGTCCTTTTAAGTTTGTCATACCTGCTGCAATAGATTCCTTTACAAATTCAGCATCTAATTCTTTAGATGGTGTTGTGAAAGTCACATTCATATTAGAACGTGCATCTTTCTTTGCATGTGGTTTATAGAAGTCAGACTGATCTAAGTAGTCATAAAGAAGCTTTGCTTTCTTTTCATTCTTTTCCTTCATCACTTCTAATCCACCCTGTTCATCAATCCATTTCACTACGAGACCTAACATATAAATAGCCCAGCATGGTGGTGTGTTATACATAGAATCCTTTTCTAACATAGTATCTAATTCAGAAAGAACTGGAATATTAGCTGGATGTGGTTTTACTAGATCTTCTCTAATAATAACTACACCTAGTCCGGCAATACCCATATTCTTTTGTGCACCGGCATAAATAACACCATATTTAGAAACATCTACAGGTCTTGATAAGATATCTGAAGACATATCTACTACAAGTGGTGCGCCCTTTGTATCTGGTACATAGTTCCACTCTGTACCATAGATAGTGTTGTTGTTACAAAGATGTACATAATCAACACCTTCACGAATATCTAACTGATCCTGTGTAGGAATTTCTGTAAAATCGTTGTCCTTACCGTCATAGGCAATATGAACATCCCCAAACTTAGCAGCTTCTTTTGCAGCTTTACCAGAGAAGCTTCCTGTAACGATATAATCTGATTTACCATTCACCATAAGGTTTAAGGCGATGTTTGTGAATTCCTGTGTTGCCCCACCTTGTAATAATAAAATATTATAGTTATCTGGAATATTTAAAACTTTCTTTAAAGTTGCTTTTGTATCATCAAAAATCTTTTGGTATGTTGAGGAACGATGACTCATCTCCATTACGCTCATGCCTGAGCCTTTATAATTCAGCATCTGATCTGCTGCTTCCTTTAATACCTCTACAGGTAACTGAGATGGTCCTGCAGAAAAATTATAAACTCTCTTATCTGTCATTTTCGACTTCCTCCTTGTTAATTTATATGCATTATATTAGTTTAATACAAATTTGTCCACTGATATTATTAAAATATACAAATATTTTGAAAAATATCCTAGATTGTATACAATATAGAGGCGTTTTGATAGAGATAGACTCATCATGATAAATCATTATAATTAGAATTAAGAAAGAGGTGGCTTATGAAGAAATTTAAGAATGCGACAATGGATGATGTATTTGCAGGTATTATTGTTGCTTTTATATCTATTCCTATATCAATGGGATATGCTCAGGTAGCAGGTCTACCAATGGTCTATGGTTTATATGGTTCTTTGGTTCCTATTCTCGTATTTAGTTTATTTACTACGAGTCATGATTTTGTATTTGGTGTAGATGCAGCCCCTGCAGCTCTTACTGGAAGTGCATTGGCTACTCTTGGCATTACTGCCGGGACAAAGGAAGCAATGCAGGTGGTTCCTGTTATTGCACTCATGGTTGCTTTATGGTTGATCTTCTTTTCAATTATTAAAGCAGGACGTGCTGTTAAGTATATTTCTACACCTGTCATGGGTGGATTCGTAACAGGTATCTGTTTATCTATTATTATGATGCTTGTTCCTAAGCTCTTTGGTGGGACAACAGGAACAGGTGAAATATTTGAGTTAGTCAATCATATTATTAAAGAGTTACCACTCTTTAATGGTTTATCTTTTGTATTAGGTATCTTCACTCTTGCCATTATTCTTATAGTAAAGAGAATAAATAAGAAGATTCCTATGCCTATTCTTATGATGTTTATCGGTGCTTTATTGACTGCCCTATTTCCTTTAGAAAGATATGGAGTGAAGTTATTACCTCATGTTGATCCAGGTTTACCAAAGCTTGTGATTCCTTCTATTGCCCATGTAGATATTTCTGCTTTATTCTTTACTACATTATCTATTGCGATAGTTGTACTCGCACAGACTTTATTATCTGCACAGGGTAATGCAATGAAGGATGGCTATAAATTAGATGGAAACAAAGAAATATTTGCCTATGGTATAGCTGAACTGGCTACTTCACTTGTAGGATGCTGTCCGACAAATGGTTCTGTTTCTAGAACTGGTCTTGCAAGACAGTATGGATGTAAGACTCAGGCGATGAGCTTATCAGCTGCTGCGACTATGGCACTTCTTCTATTATTTGGTACAGGATTTATTGAATACCTTCCTGTTCCTATTTTAACTGCCATCGTTATTACTGCCTTACTTGGTGCCTGTCACTTTGCGTTAGGTAAACGTTTATTTAAAGAAAGTAGAAATGAATTCTATATCTTTATGGCAGCATGTTGTGGAGTACTTATCTTTGGGACTATTTATGGTGTAGTGATTGGTATTGTCTTATCCTTCCTCGCTGTAGTTATTAAGGCAGTCACTCCACCAGCCCATTTCTTAGGTGTAATTCCAGGGCAGACAGGCTTCTTTAATCTAGAAAAGAATGTGAATGCAAGACCAATTAGACATACTATTATTTATCGTTTCCCAGGAAATCTATTTTTTGCGAATATTGATAAGTTCCAGGAAGATATAGAAAAAGCGATTAAAGAAGATACTGAGCAGGTTATTGTAGATGCTTCTGGTATTAGTAATATTGATTTTACTGCAATTGATCGTTTGATTATCTTCTATAATGATTTACAGAAAAGAAATATAGATTTCTATTTAACACGTCATATGGATCATCTTAATCAGGCATTAAGAGAAAATGGTGGTATAGAAATAATTACAAGTGGTCATGTAAGACGTACAATGCAGCAGGCATTATTAGATTGTGGACTTGTCCCTCCTTATCCATTAGAAGATTTAAAAACATCTCATATCTCATTTATACAGCCAGAATTAGAATGGGCTTTTGGTGATGAGGCTGAAAAGTATAAACAGAAGATGACTCAGGAAATGTTGGATAAGATTCATTCTAAAACAGACTTATCTCCTGATCTATTAAAGGATATTGAAAATCATACAGACTTTGGTGAACTAGGTTTGATTGAAGCGGATGAATTCTTATCAAGACTAGAAATGCATATTCCAGAAATCATGGAAAAGATTCATGAAAATGAGCAGTATGTAGAAGAACGACTCGAACAATATCGTGATCGTATTGAAGAAAAGTTACAGGAAATGAATCCTGAAACATTACGTGTATTAAAACAGTACCGTAGCAAATATGAAAAGAAGCTACAGGAATTAAATCCTCATGCTTTTAATCATTATAAAGAGCTCCATCAGAAACATTTAGAAAGACTGGAGAAAAACAAAAAGTGAAGATGAACCCATCTTCACTTTTCACATTAAGGAGTAATTCAATTATCAAATATTATCCGAGGATTTTCAGAGCAGCATCTAATACCTTTTCACCGTTCATCATACCATAGTCACGCATATTGATGACTTCAATCGGTGTAGATGTTAATTCTCTTAATCTCTTTTCCATATGACGAACTTGTGGATCTAACATAATGACATCCCAGTCATTGAGTTCTTTTTCTGTATCTGTTACTGGGAGAGCCTTAACTTCCATTTCCATGCCTTTATCTTATGCTGCCTTTTCCATCTTTAATACAAGCATACTTGTTGACATACCAGCATTACATACCAATAAGATCTTCTTCATAAGCCTCTCGCCTTCCTTCATATTTATTATATATTCATTAAATTCCATTGAATTATTCAATATAAAATTAGAAACAAACTTATCAATATTTGTATATCATTCAAGTACTTTTATGAAAAAAATATATCAAAAAAGTGAAGTCTTCACTTCATTGTTTTTTCCCAGACGTCCGCTATATTACGACCTACATCTTCTGGATGATGCGCATCACTTGCAGTAATCATCTGGACATGATGTTTTTTAAAGGTCTGTAATAACTGATCTGATAAGCCAATATCAGGTGTATGATAACGATAGTAACATCCTACATTGTTTTCTGCTTTCATATGATGTTCATTTAATAATTCAGCAAGTTCATCATATGTAGGCTGTAAGTCATAAGTAGGATAATGGCCAAACATCTTGATCGTATCTGGATGTGCAAGCTGTGTAAATAAATCAGATTTTACAAGTGAGAAAACACATTCATAGTATCTCTTATAGATTTCATCCACAGGATACTTGTTCCATAAGATTTCTTCTGACCATTTCATATCATAGAGTTTACCGTCGATAGAATGAATGGCTCCTACTAAGAAATCAAAATGATAAGGTTTTAATATTTCTCGAATTGTTTCTTCATATTCAGGTACATAACATACCTCTAAACCAAAAGACACCTTAATAGGTAAATCCATCGCCTTGATTTCTTTAATCAAAGCACAATATTCATCTAAAGTACTATGAAACTTCATTTCTTTATTGTTTAACCATTCTTCTTGATAAGGAGATGCTTTTCTTACGCCTTCATAAACAGGTCTAAATTCCTTAAAACGATGTGTATGATCAAGAATCTGTATTTCATCCATACCATTCTTTACTGCACTTTCTACAAACTGTAGTACATACTCTTTTGAGAGATTCCCATATTCTAGATGCATATGTCCATCTATCATAAATATCACCTTCCTTTTTTGGGATTATAACACATACATATACATAGTTATAGAAATATAATAAACATTTTAGATAATTCTAAGAAAGTGAGTCATATGTCTGACCTGAAAATAAGTAAAGCATGTTTTGGTGATTTCTATTTATCGTTTAACGACTAAATGTAGTACACAGGCTTATCTTATTTGAATAAATCATTATAGAGGTATTCTATATGCACCTAAGGATGATGACTATGTTACAAAAGATAAAGTAACGGAATAGGTGTATTTATTGAAAAGCCTCAATTGTAAAATGAAACTGGAATTAAGGAATTGGGATAAAGGGGCATGCCCCTTTATCCCAATTGACGCGGTCGCAGGCCCACTATTCTCAATTTTTGTATAAAAAAGTCCATAGAAATCGTATTATATAGTTACCACACTTTATAAGGAGATTTCTATGAACAGCATTAATATATCACAAAAAGCAAAAAATAAACACCTTAATTTTTCTCATTATGAATTCATCATCAATTCTTTGATTCAGTTCAATGCTTCCCATCCTGGTAAGCGTAACATTGGCAAGACTCAATTCATTAGAGAATTAGCTTCTACTGTAGGCACTACCGTCTCTAATGTCTATTCGATCATTAAGGATGCCACTATAACTATCAAAGATACTCATCTTAAAATTCATTATGAACTTTCTGCCATGGCTGCATTTGAAAAGAGATCCAAGAATCATAAGATTCCAAATAACTCTAAATTTGAAAAATCAAAAGAGTTCATCTCTCTTGTCGAACAAGAAATTAAATCAAATAGATTGTCCTCTATTGATGAGACCATCAACTATTTAAGGATTCATCAGCCAGACAAAATAAAGAATATGATGACTGTGTCTACTAAAACTTTTTACAACTATGTACATCAGGGAAAAACATCCATCAAGCCTATTGATCTTCCTCGCATGGTCAGAAGAAAGACAAAAAAGAACTGGAAGTCATACATTCCAAAAAGACAGAAAGGCACTTCCATTACCGAAAGGCCTGAATATATCAAGGACAGAGAAGAATTCGGACATTGGGAAGGTGACCTTGTCACTGGACCTAGAGATGGACAGAATGGTGCATATCTTACTCTCATTGGAAGAAAGACACGCTTCTACTATATGATTCCTATCTCTGCTAAATCTTCAAAGCAGGTCTATATGCAGATAAACAAGCTTCATAAGTTTTATGGTGATAGCTTTAAGGATATCTTTAAATCAATCACCTTCGATAACGGTAGTGAGTTTTCTAGATGGAAAGATATAGAGCAGAAGCCAAAATCAAAAGAGAAAAGAACCACTGTATATTTCGGTAGACCCTATCATTCATGTGACAGAGCCTCAAATGAGAACTGCAATGGACTTATAAGATATTTCATTAAGAAAGGAACTGATATTAATACAATTGATAAGGAGACAACTATTGATATAAACAATAAAATAAACCAGAAGAAAAGAAAGATACTTGGATATCTTTCTTCTGAAGAACTATTTCTTAACGAACTAGCTAAACTTAATGTAACTGGTAATACTATTTTCTATAAAAACTAACTTATCTTCTTATTTCCAGTTTCTGCTTGCAATTCGGGATTTATTGAAAAGTTTATATAAGCTTTTTTATCATTTTATGAGCGTTTTTTTAGAAAAATGATATAATGTGAGATGGTTAAGAAAGGAGTCAATAAAATGGCAAAAGTTGATATTATTTCTGGATTCTTAGGTGCTGGTAAAACAACACTTATTAAAAAATTATTAAATGAATCTTTAAAAGATGAAAAGTTAGTACTCATTGAAAATGAGTTTGGTGAAATTGGAATTGATGGTGGTTTTATGCGTGATGCAGGTATTACTGTCAATGAATTGAGTCAGGGTTGTATTTGTTGCAGTCTTGCAGGTGATTTTGAAACAGCTTTAAAGGAAGTTGTAGATACATATCATCCTGATCGTATTATTATTGAACCAACAGGTGTTGGTAAGTTATCTGATATTATTGCGGCTGTACAGAAGGTACATGGTGCTGATTTAACACTTGATCGTTTCTTTACTGTAGTAGATGCAAAGAAATGTAAGATGTATCATAAGAACTTTGGTGAGTTCTTTAATAACCAGATTGGTGCAGCAAGCTGTGTAATCTTAAGCCGTTCACAGGATGTGTCTGAAGAAAAGATTGCGGAATGTTTAGATATTATTAGAGAATTAAATCCTCATGCACCAGTCGTTACTACTCCATGGGATCAGATTACAGGTGATATGATTCTTGAAGCAAGTAATCATAAGGATGCTTTAGAAAAGGCATTGATTGCGGCTGAAAAGGAACATCAGGAAAGTGTTCATGGACATCATCATGAACATCATCATCACCATGATCATGACCATGAATGTGGTCACCATCATGATCATGACCACGAATGCGAATGTGAACATCACCATGACCATGATCACGAATGTGAATGTGGTCATCATCACGATCATGAACATCATCACCATGATGGAGAAAGCACATTATACTATGATGAAGAAGATATGCATGATGCTGATGAAGTATTCAATAGTATTGGTATTGAAACAGCACATCCATTTACTAAAGAAGAACTTGACGATAAGTTAAAGACTTTAGGTACTGATGAATCTTTAGGTCATATTCTTCGTTCTAAGGGTATTGTGAAAGGTACTGATGGTAAATGGTTTGAATTTGACTTTGTAAGTGGTGATTATGAAATCCGTGAATGTACACCAGATGTTGGTGGAAGAATGTGTGTGATTGGTGAAAAGCTTGATGCACATAAAATCTATGATTTAATGAAAGGTTAATGTATGGATAATTTAGAAACAAGAATTTATCTATTTACTGGCTTTTTAGAAAGTGGTAAAACAACATTTATCAACGATACAATTATTAATACTGACTTCTGTGATTATGAAACATCTGTGCTTATTGTGACAGAAGAAGGTGAAGTAGAATATAATGAAGCAGCTATTAAGGAACATAACTGTGAAATCGTTTATGTAGAGAATGAAGAAGACTTCACTGCCGATTTCTTTAAGGATTTAAAGGAAAAATATCATCCTACACAGGTTCTTGTAGAATTTAATGGTATGTGGAATGTAGATCAGTTTGTAGAATCAAAATTCCCTGAAAACTGGGATGTTGTACAGATTCTAACTACTATCAATGCCTCTACTTTCCAGCTTTATGTGAATAATATGCGTGCACTTTTATTCCAACATTGTGCTAAGAGTGACTTAGTCATCTTTAATCGTATTGAAGATGGTATGAAGAAGTCTACTTTAAGAAACAACATCAAGGCAATGAATCCTGTATGTCAGATCATCTATGAAAATAAAGATGGTTCTGTAAATACTATGCAGGATGATGAATTACCATATGATTATACACAGGATCATTTAGAAGTTGCTGATCATGATTTTGGTATCTTCTGTTATGATGCGATGGAACATCCAGAACGTTATGATCAAAAGACAATTAAAATCAAAGGTAAGTTCATAGGTCGTGATAAAGTGATTCCTAATGGTTTTATTCTTGGTCGTTATGCAATGGTATGTTGTGAACAGGATACTTCATTAATTGGTATGCTTTGTGTAAGTGAATATGCGTCTAAATTCATACCTAATGAATGGCTTCTATTAGAAGGTCATACACATATTGAATATGATCCATCTATGAATGCGAATATCTGTGTTCTTGATGTAGATCATGTTGAAGGGGCTAAACCTTTAGATAACGAATATGTTACATTTGATTAATCCAGGATATTTTCCTGGATTTTTTCGTATTATAAAACTAGTTATTATGTATAGTAAATAGTACTACTTCACACATTCCATGTATTTAACTAAAGTCATTAATTCTATTCCCAAAAGACCATAAAAATTATTTAAATGCGTCAAAAAGATCAATCATGTAAGACTCTAAATTATAGAGCATCCTAACATAATTTATTATGCACTATTGTTTTAGGAATGTATTTTTTAGAACTATGTAATAGTTCTTTAGGAGCAGTTCATAAACCATATTATTTTCAAATGCTTTTTAGCGGTAATAAAAAAGGTGTCTGCCATTTTATAGCAAACACCCTTTCTTAATGACACGAAGGCATTAGTTTTCTTTATCTTAATACCATTGCCTATTTCACCTAAAGAAGCATATCATGAGTATCATTATGATATTTTTGCTGCGTAATATAATTACCTAAAGCAACATTTTACTTAAAAAGAGCGATTTCATTTAATACATAAGTATAATTCTAGAATTACTCATGTTTAGTTAAGATTAAAAAACCAAATATAATAATAAGCGCAATAATAACAATGCAACAAGCAAGAATGTAATCAAGGACAATAATATGATTAAGTTCTGGTTGAGCTAAATAAGTATTACTAAGCAATGAATTAATAATAAAAACCATTAGATAAGACAAAAGAATTGAGACAACAATTTTCACAATCATTTTATTTTTCATTGTACTATTTCCTTCCGTTAAAATAGTTAGTACTTATAATTTTATTGTAATATATTAACATAGAAAACTACAGATTTTTTATATTACAGTTATTAATGTAAAATATAAGCAAGAAGATAGATTTAAAAAGACAGGGGGGGAGGATAATGATAAAATATATATAAGAAATAATACTTCAGTTTGGAGGAACATACATGAAGAACAGTATAGTGGTAAAATTTTTCATTTGGTTTATTGCATCACTTTTCGCTTTAGTTTGTGTTAAACAAATAGTCTATATTATATCACCTTATGATACAGATATTAAAGCCTATGGCTTAGTGATTATTGGACTGATTATTATCTTTGGTCTTCTAATCCTTAAAAAACTGGATGACTTAAAACACAAATAATATTCTTAAGAAAGGGGAGCTTACCCCTTTTTTATTGATTTAATGGCTATTTTTTCGTATAATAGGCAAGGTTATCGAGGTGATAAAATGAAAGATTTTTGGTATGAATGTAAACACGTATGTAAACAGACAGGCGCAAGATATGGGATTCTTCATACACCACATGGTGATGTAGAAACACCTATGTTCATGCCTGTAGGAACACTGGCAACAGTAAAAGGTATTTCTCCTGAACAGCTTAAAGAAATGGGCTCTCAGGTTGTACTTGCAAATACTTATCATTTATGGTTAAGACCAGGAAGTGATATTGTAAGAGATGCAGGCGGGCTTCATCAGTTCATGAACTATGATGGACCTATTCTTACAGACTCTGGAGGATTCCAGGTATTCTCATTAGGTAAGACACGTAAGATTGAAGAAGAAGGTGTGACCTTCAAGAGTATTGTGGATGGTTCTAAGCTATTCTTATCTCCCGAAAAGTCTATCGCAATTCAGGAAGATCTAGGTGCTGATATTATTATGAGTTTTGATGAATGTGCACCTTATCCATGTACTCATGATTATATGAAAAACTCTGTAGAAAGAACATTAAGATGGGCTAAGAGAGGTCAGGAAGCACATAAGAGAGAAGACCAGGCTTTATTTGGTATTGTCCAGGGTGGTGAGTTTGCGGATTTACGTGAACTAAGTGCTAAGACTTTAGTTGATATGGATTTCCCTGGTTATTCTATTGGTGGTACTTCTGTAGGTGAACCTAAACCAATCATGTATAAGATGATTGAAGATAGTGTTAAGTGGTTGCCTGAAGATAAGCCTAGATATTTAATGGGTGTAGGTAATCCTATTGATTTAATTGAAGGTGCTATAAGAGGTATTGATATGTTTGACTGTGTACTTCCTACACGTGTCGCAAGACATGGTGCACTTATGACACATCATGGACGTATAAATATCAATAATGAAAAGTATAAACGTGACTTCACTCCTATTGATGATAAGTGTCATTGTTATGCATGTAGAAATTATACAAGAGCTTATTTAAGACATCTTCACAAATGTGATGAAATCTTTGGTAAGTCTTTATTATCTATTCACAATGTTGCATTCTTATTAGATCTTGCAGCAGATATTAGAAAAGCAATTCAAGAAGACCGTTTAGCTGATTTTAAGGAAGAATTCTTAGAACAGTATGGTCGTGATGTTTATGAAAGGGCGTTTTAGTTTTATGGATATTGAATTATTTGATTATGATCTTCCAGAAGAATTAATTGCACAGACACCATTAAAGAAACGTGATACTTCACGTTTAATGGTTCTAGATAAAGAAACAGGAGATGTTGAACATAAACATTTCTATGATATTCTCGATTATCTAAAGCCAGGTGATGTGCTTGTAAGAAATAATACAAAGGTTATTCCAGCACGTCTTTATGGTCTTAAGGAAGAAACGGGTGGACATGTAGAAGTTCTTTTATTAAAGGATCTTCATGATGATTTATGGGAATGTTTAGTAGGTAATGCGAAGATTGTAAAGCTAGGTACTGTGATTACTTTTGGTGATGGTCGTTTAAAGGCTCAGTGTACTGAAATCAGAGAAGAAGGTATTCGTATCTTCAAGATGATTTATGATGGAATTTTCTATGAAATTCTTGATCAGTTAGGTATTATGCCTTTACCACCATATATTAAAGAAAAGTTGAATGATCCTGATCGTTATCAGACAGTCTATGCAAAAGTAGAAGGTAGTGCTGCTGCCCCTACTGCAGGCTTACATTTTACTGAAGAATTACTTCAGAAAGTAAGAGAAAAAGGGGTTGAAATCCTAGATGTGACTTTACATGTTGGTTTAGGTACATTTAGACCTGTTAAGGTAGAAAATGTATTAGAACATCATATGCATAGTGAATATTATGAAATTAGTGAAGAAGTAGCTGAAAAATTAAATCAGGCTAAAAAAGAAGGTAGACGTATTATTGCGGTTGGTACTACTTCTTGCCGTACACTAGAAG
Organism: Catenibacterium sp. GCM10023432; assembly: GCF_042651925.1. Classification (NCBI taxonomy): domain Bacteria; kingdom Bacillati; phylum Bacillota; class Erysipelotrichia; order Erysipelotrichales; family Coprobacillaceae; genus Catenibacterium; species Catenibacterium sp. GCM10023432. Next base: position 14,377 of record NZ_JBHSEB010000085.1, read on the forward strand.
CCAACCATTCTAAATATGGATGCTTCAAAGCAGCTCATGAAAATACAAATATCTTTATTTATCCTGGTTATACATTTACTGGTATTGATGCATTGATCACAAACTTCCATCTTCCTAAGTCTACATTAGTGATGCTTGTAAGTGCTCTTGCAGGTAGAGAACATATCTTAAATGCCTATAAGATTGCAGTAAATGAGAAATATCGTTTCTTCTCATTTGGTGATGCAATGTTTATTCACTAATGAAACAGAATTATCGTTTAGTGATGTTGGAGACTCTTAAACATTTAGAAGGACGTCCAAAGTTATTGCTTCATGCATGCTGTGGCCCTTGTTCTTCTAATGTGATTAAGGAGTTATGTCAGTACTTTGATATTACTATTTATTATACAAATAGTAATATCTACCCTGCTGATGAGTATCATCGTCGTGAATCTGAGTTAGAAAGATTTGTGAAAGAGTTCAATGATAAAGAGAACCAGAATGTACAAGTGGTAGAAGATACTTATGATCCTGAAGAATATTTAACGCATATTGCGCCATATAAGGATACTGGAGAAAAGGGCTACCGCTGTTATGTGTGTTATAAAGTAAGAATGGAGAAAGCAAGAGATTATGCTAGAATGCATGGTTTTGATTATTGGACAACTGTATTGTCTGTTTCTCCTCATAAGAATAGCCAATGGATCAATGAGATTGGTGATGATTTAGATCTAGAAGCACCAAAATTCCTTCATAGTGATTTTAAGAAGGATAATGGTTATTTGAAATCAACATGTATGAGTGATGAATATCATATGTATAGACAGAACTACTGTGGCTGTGTTTATAGCTATCAGGAGATGCTGGAAAGAGAAAAAACAGACCTCTAATGAGATCTGTTTTTTAAGTTATCTAAGAATAGTTTAATCTTCTCAGTCGCAATTTTTAATTCTTCTAGTGAGTATGCATAAGAGACACGGATAAATCCTTCTCCAGCATCACCAAAGGCTGTACCTGGTACACAGGCTACCTTCTGATCATTTAATAGTTCTTCACAGAATTCTTCAGATGTGAGTCCTGTAGAACGGATACATGGGAATACATAGAAAGCACCCATTGGGTTAAATGTATGAAGTCCCATATCATTAAATGTTTTTACAAGGAAGTTTCTACGTGAGAGATAAGAGGATCTCATTTCTTCTACTTCTTTATCACAATGTCTCAGTCCATCTATTGCACCATATTGTGCACCAGTAGGTGCTGACATGATAATATACTGATGAATCTTACACATTGCCTTAGAGAGTACTGGGTTTGCAAGGACATAACCTAATCTCCAACCTGTCATAGCATAAGCTTTAGAGAAACCATTGATGACAATAATCTGATCTCTGATTTCTGGGAATGAAGCCAATGTACTAAATGGTTCTTCATAACTTAATTCTGCATAGATTTCATCTGATATAACAATAATACCTGATTCTTTAATAATCGGTACAAGTTTCTCATAGTCTTCTCTTGTCATTGCCCCACCTGTTGGGTTTGAAGGGAAGTTGATCAACATGACCTTTGTCTTTGGTGTAATAGCTGCTTTAAGCTTTTCAGGTGTTAATTTGAATTCATCTTTTTCTTCTAGGTGAATTCTTACAGGTACTCCTCCTGAAAGAATAACACTTGGTTCATAAGCAACATATCCTGGGTCTAAGATAATCATTTCATCACCTGGATTCATTAAGGATCTTACTGCAATATCGATACCTTCTGAACCACCTACAGTCACAATGATTTCATTTTCAGGATCATAATGTACACCAAAACGACGATAATAATAATTACTAATTTCCTGACGTAATTCTAATAAACCTCTGTTTGCAGTATAGAAAGTACGTCCTTTTTCAATTGAATAGATTGCAGCTTCTCTAATCTTCCAAGGTGTCGCAAAATCAGGTTCCCCTACACCTAATGAAATAACACCTTCCATCTGGTTCGCAAGATCAAAGAACTTACGAATACCACTTGGTTTAATAGTTTGTGCTGCAGTACTTAATTTCTTCTCATAATCCATTTTATGGAGTCACCACCAGTCGCGTATTTTTACCATCTTCATCATCTACTAGGACATGTCCATCTGTTTTGTATGGCTTTAACACAAATGTTGTTTTTGTTCCTGTAACACCTGGAATACATGCTAATTTAGATGCAACAAAGTGTGCGACTTCCTGCATAGTACGACCCTTTACAATGCACATAAAATCATAATCACCTGATAATAAATACATTGTTTCAATTTCTTCGTACTTATAAATATGTGACGCAATACGATCATAACCATATTCTCTTTCAGGAATAGCATTAATCTCAATCATCGCAGTCACAAGTTCAGTATTTGTCTTGTCCCAGTTGACAATAGTATGGTAACCACAAATAATCTTCTCTTTTTCTAGTCTATTTAATCTTTCTACAATGCTGTCTTTAGATTCTGCTAGCGCGGCGGCTAGGTCAGAAACCTTATATCTCGCATTTTTCTGTAATAATTGAATTAAAAGACCATCACTCATAGATAAAAGTTCCTTATTATCCAACCTCTTGTCCTCCTTTGACTATTTTACAATTATTTTATAATAACGAAACTCATTAGTAAATAGAGAATAATTATGATAAAATATTCTCATATGGAGGTGTGCTATGAAAACGATTTATGTTGCAAGCTACGGTAAAGGTGACGATAAAGGAATCTATATCGTTTCTTTTAATGAAGAAACATTGGAATTAAAGAAAATACAACAGATCTTAACTCAAGATTTTCCATCATATCTGATTGCGAAGAATAAAGAACTTTATGTATCTTATAAGAATGCAAGATCTAATAATGAAGGTGGAGGATTAGGAAGTTTTAGTATTCATAAGGATGAATTGATTCTTAATAATAACTATTCTTCTTCTGGTAGAAGTTATACACATTTATGTATCTCTGATGATAATAAGTATATCTTTGCTGCTAATTATCATGTTGGTGCAACAGCTGCTTATAAACTAGAAAATTATCGTATTGATCATAAAATTGGTGCTGTGAGACATACTGGTATGGGTCCTGATTTATTAAAGAGACAGACTGCACCTCATGTACATAATGTTGGTTTTACACCTGACAGACGTTTCTTATATGCTGTAGATTTAGGTGCTGATAAGATTGTGATGTACAATTATAAAGATGGTGTTCTTAAAGAGAATACAGATTATACAGTAAATGTTGTACCTGGTTCTGGTCCTAGACATTTGATTTTCTCACAGGATGGGCGTTATGGTTATCTCATTAATGAGATTGCGAATAAGATCATGGTCTTTAAGTATCATGAGGGTCGTATGAGTTTAGTTCAGGCTATTCATTGTATTCCACGTCATTTTAAGGGATTTAATGCAGCTGCCGCAATTCATCTCACAAAGAGTGGAGAACATCTACTTATTTCTAATAGAGGTCATAATTCTATTGCCTTATATAGAGTCAATAAAGAGAATGGTAAGATTTCTTTACTTTATATGGTACATACTGGTAAAGAACCTAGAGACTTCAATATTATTGATGATAAGTATGTTATTGTAGGTGCACAGGAAGATAATAAGCTTCAGGTACTTACTTTTGATGAAGAGAATGAAAAGCTATTGATGACAGATTCTGAATTAGAGATTCCTGCACCTGTATGCGTATGTGTTGAAGATTGAGCTTAGCTCAATCTTTTTTTACTAAAAAAGTATATCCGAGGATATACTCATTCTTTGTTGAGCTTATTCAAGATCAAGATTCCAAATAGGATAATAAGGAAGATCATCAAAAACTCTACTTCTTTGTCATGATAACTTATCAACCCTGTCACAAGACTCGCTAATGGTAATCCTACACAGAGAGCGATAAAAAATGATGCAACGACCTCTCCTATTATAATAAGTGCTTTCTTCATAGCTTTCTCCTTTCACTACACGAAAGCATATCTTTTAATATAACTATATATAAATCGTCAAAAAAAAACAATATGATATATATCATTGACTGAATATTAAGTAATTTAAAGATTCTTTGAGAATAAATATATAGGAGGGTCCTTATGGATGAACTGATGAGAAATTTATATTTATTCTTAACAGAAGCAGAGAGAGGTGATGTATTAAGAATACATGTGACTGAAACAAATGAATGTTATGAATTTAGTTATGATGAAGTCATGGATATTGTATTCCATAATAGAATTCCAGAAAGGTTTAAAAAAGAAGTAGGTCCTACTAATTAGGATCTACTTCTTTACTTTTATGGTGATGATGACTTCATCATCTGTTTCATCGATGTTTTCTTCTACATCAGTCCCAGCATCAGTGACCATCTTCACTGCCTGATTGATTGTGTTGAGTGCTATTTTAACACTTTTAGAGAATGTACGTACATGTGGTTTTTCTTTTTTAGGTGCTAATAGTTTCGCAATTCTTTTTTCTGTTTCATCGACAGTCAAGTTATGTTCAAGAATCTCCTTCAACATATTATTTTGTTGTGCTGTATCTTCTAGTTTTAATAAAGCACGGGCATGTCTTTCAGAGATTTCTTTTTTCTTAACTGATTCCTGTACTGTCATAGGAAGCTTTAAGAGTCTAAGTTTATTGGCCACTGTAGACTGCTTCTTACCTACCTTTTCAGCGAGCTGGGCTTGTGTTAAACCCTGTGTATCTAGAATCTGCTGGTAAGCTAAGGCTTCTTCTATTGCCGAAAGATTTTCTCTTTGAATATTTTCTACTAATGCGGCGTTGGCTGTCTGATTGTCATCGAGTTCCTGAATGATACATGGCACTTCTGTAATACCTGCTAGTTTACAAGCACGGTATCTTCTTTCCCCTACAACAATCTGATATTTACCCTCATATTCTCTGACTACGATAGGCTGTAAAAGACCATTCTGCATAATAGATTCAGCGAGTTCCTGGATCTTCTCATCTTCAAAATGAGTTCTTGGCTGTTCTTTATTCGCAACAATATCATTGATATCTAAGAAACAATAAGCATCTTTAATAACGTTCCTTTTCTTTCTATAAAGGCTTCTTCTTAATTTGTCCATAGTTTCTTGGGTACTTTGCAGGTGTTGATTTCACTTTCTTGATCACGATGTTATGACGATAATCATTCTGATCACTTAAAGTAAAAGTAAAATCATCCATCACTTCTCCTCCAAGTACCTTTATGCCTCCCTTCGCATCTTTTAATTCTTCAGGGGCTTTGAGTCCTTTTAATGAAAGGAAGTAACCATCTTTCTTCACTAATGGGAGACAAAGTTCATCTAAGATATTTAATCTTGCAACTGCACGTGCCATGACAATATCAAATGATTCACGATGATCTTTACAGAAATCTTCAGCACGTGATGCAACTGCTTGAATATGATCTAATTCTAATTCTTTAAATAAATGATTCAAGAATGTGATTCTCTTATTCAAAGAATCTACAATAGTGACATTTAATTCTGGATAAACGATTTTAAGTGGAACTGAAGGGAATCCAGCACCTGCACCTACATCACAGATTGTTTGATTAGAAAACGGGATATCAAACGCAATTGTAAGAGAATCATAGAAGTGTTTTAAATAAACGCCTTCTCTATCTGTAATAGCGGTTAAATTCATCTTCTCATTCCATTCTACTAGTATTTCATAATACTTTTCAAACTGTTTAATCTGTTTTTCTGAAAGCACAATGCCCTTTTCTTCTAAGCTCACAATAAATTCTTGTTGTGTCATATTAATCTCCGTATTGTGTTTTTAAGTGAATAAGTAAAACAGAAATATCTGCAGGATTAATACCAGAAATACGTGTTGCCTGACCAATAGTTACAGGTCTGACCTTCTTTAGTTTCTGTCTTGCTTCTAATGATAAGTTTAATACATCATCATAGTCTAAGTCAGCAGGAATCTGCTTTTCTTCCATATTCTTTACTTTTTCTACTTGTCTTAATGTTTTTTCAATATATCCCTTATATTTAATAAGAATAGTGACTCTTCTCATTTCTTCTTCAGTTAAGTCAACATGTTCAATATAAGGTAATAAGTCTTCATAAACTAATTCTGGTCTTTGAAGAATAGCACGGGCAGTTACACCTTCTTTTAAACGTGTTGAGCCCTTCTCTTCTAAAAGGTCATTGATTTCACTCTTAGGTGAGAAATGAATGGTATCTAGACGTTCTATTTCAGCATGGATACGATTCATTTTATCTAGATAAAGTGAATAGACTTCATCATTTACAAGACCTGCATCATGGCCATATTTTCTTAATCTTTCATCCGCATTATCATGTCTTAATAATAATCTATATTCAGCACGACTTGTTAACATACGATATGGTTCTTTAGTACCTTTAGTCACTAAGTCATCAATCAATACACCAATATAAGCTTCATCACGTTTCAAGATTAAAGGTTTATTCCCCTTTACCTTCTTAGACGCATTAATACCGGCAATAAGACCCTGACCTGCTGCTTCTTCATAACCTGAAGTACCATTGATCTGACCTGCAGTAAAGAGGTTCTTTAAGACCTTTGTTTCTAGACTAGGCCATAACTGTAATGGATCAATCGCATCATATTCAATCGCATATGCATATTTTAAAATAGTGCAGTTTTCAAGTCCTGGTAATGAATGCACCATCTTTTCCTGAATATCATGAGGCATTGATGTAGAGAATCCCTGTACATAGATTGTATTCATTTCCTTAGATTCTGGTTCTAGGAAAATCTGATGTCTTTCCTTATCCGCAAACTTAACAACCTTATCTTCAATAGAAGGGCAGTAACGTGGTCCAATACCTTTAATAAGTCCTGAGAACATCGCACATTTATCTAGATTATCTCTAATAAGTTTATGTGTCTCTGCTGTTGTATATGTTAAGTAACATACAGTCTGATCTTCTACTGGTGTGAAATGTGTTGTTTCATATGAGAATGAAAGTTTCGCATCTGTACCAGGCTGTACTGTTGTTTTTGAATAATCAATAGAATTGATTTCTACACGAGGTGGTGTACCTGTCTTTAATCTTTGGATTCTAAATCCATAATCCTTCAACTTACTTGATAAATATAAGCTTTCCTTCTGTTTATCTGGTCCACTAGGAGTCTTAGAATGACCTACAAGGACTTCAGCCTTTAAATAAGTTCCTGTAGTAAGAATTGTAGTATGAGATTCATAACGTGTACCATCTGCAAGGATAACACCCTTACACTCATCACCTTCTACAATCAAATCCTCTACCATTGCTTCTACAATATCAAGATTTTCTTGTTCCTTTAATACTTTCTGCATATAGCGTGGATAAGCTTTCTTATCTGCCTGTGCACGAAGAGACTGAACACCTGGTCCTTTTGCAGTATTCAACATCTTCATCTGAAGGTAAGTCGCATCTGTAGTTTTACCCATCTGTCCCCCAAGTGCATCTATTTCTCTTACAATAATACCCTTTGCAGGTCCTCCGATGGAAGTATTACAAGGCATGCTTCCTGCATTAGAGAAGTTGCTTGTAATAAGTAATGTTTTATTTCCTATTCTTGCACCAGCAAGACATGCTTCAATACCTGCATGGCCAGCACCTACAACTATAATATCGTACACTATAAACGACCTTCCTTTCTTATTTAATACGTGTCTATATTAACACATCAATTCGCGTTTGTCATTATACTACAAATGCATTATTATGGTGTAAAATTCAATCAAAAATGTTGGTGGTATGATATAATAAAAACGGTGATGAACGATGAAAGAAAAAGATATTTTAAAGATCTATAATAATTATTGTATCATTGGGATGAGTCCTGATCCTGAGAAGTACAGTTATCAAATATATCAGTGCTTAAAGAATGCAGGTAAGCATGTCTATGGCATATCTCCTAAGTATGACACAATAGACAATGACAAGATATATACATCTCTGATGGATATAGAGTATCCTGTAGATGTTGTTGTTTTTGTCGTCAATAAAACAATTGGTATGACTTATATCAGAGAGATGAGAGAGCTGGGTATTAAGTATGCCTGGATGCAGCCAGGAACTTATGATGAAGATTTACTTCATGCTTTTCATGATCAGGGAATAGAAACAATAGAAAATTGTGTATTACAGGTCATGAATAGTTAAATTAAATATAGATTCATGTAATGGGAAGGTGATATCGACTTGGATATCATCTTTTTTAGTATCTTTAAAATCTACTGTACCTAATGTTTCTTTTCTATCTGATATCACTTGATAACCAAAATCATATTGCTGGGATAAAGAGAAACCAATAGAACTCATAATGACAGGATCACCATGTAATTGAATCATCTGCTCTGTCTGTAATCTAAAGAAGTTCTGATAAGGAATCTGGTCAATGCCAGTTTCTAATGCCTGTTCAACAGCCATAAAGAAATAAGAAGAGAACTTCCCATAAGGAAAGCCTACGACATAAGGTGTGCCATACTTCTCTTTTAATAATTCAGCAATCTTTAATCCTTTCACTGATACTACAATATTTACATCTGCATAACCGGCCATATCCAATGATGTATCATGATATAAGAAAGTTGTAAGAACATTGTATTTCTGTTCAGTAAAGTAATCCTTTAATATTTCATAGACTTCTTCATCAAATAAATCAGGTGTTAAACCTAATAGATTAATAGAAGTTACAGGCATCTGTAAGTTGTATTGAATATCTGGTAATTGATCTACTAATATGCATAATTCTTCTTCTGTATAATTCATATATGTACCTCATTTTTTCTTCATTATATCATAGTTTTTAGTTTGCACGAACTAACTATTTGATTATAGTATAGTTAGGTGATGCTAACATAGGAGGAGGTCTTATGAATTTTTTGGAGATTAAGGGGTTAAAGAAGTCTTTTGGACGAGGAGAAAGCCATATTGATGTATTAAAAGGCATTGATATGACTATTAATAAAGGAGAATTCTGTGCATTGCTTGGTCCTTCTGGTTCTGGTAAATCTACACTACTTAATATTATTGGTGGTATTGATAGTTTAGATGAGGGAGAACTTATTATTAATAAACATCGTTTAAAGACAATGAAAGAGAAGGAATTAAGTCAATACAGACATGATCATCTAGGTTATAAATTAGTGGCGAAAAACCTATAGGCTTGCCTATGGGATGAAAGCTACATAATTTTTACATAAGTTTTGTATAGAGCAGATATATAATGTATGTATAAAAATAGAAAAGACCTTTTAATTAATGGGAAGACCAAAATCAAATAATGTTCAAATAAACATATCTATTCCTATGGAATGGAAAATAGAACTTGAAAACCTTGCACGTATCTATTCTGCTGAGGAAGGCGAGACTATTACATTTCTTGATCTTATACGCAGAGGCGTTCAGGAAAAATATTGGCTTAAAGAGCAGGGTAGTGGGTGAAGAGAAATATCACAGTGCTTTACATTGTAAATATCTAACACAATATCATATCATATGGTGTCCTAAATTCAGATTTTTGGTTTTAAAAGATAATGTTGATAATAGTTTAAAGCAGATATTACAGAAAATTTGTAACGATTATAATTATCATATAAAAGCACTTGAAGTGATGCCAGACCATATACATATTTTCGTAGATGTGCCACAGACTGTCGCTCCCTTCGATGTGGCTAGAACTCTTAAAAGCATCAGCAGCTTAAAAAGTTCTATGCAAGATGTGGAGCTTTATGGTCAGGAGGGTATTTTATCTCGACTGTAGAACGCATAAGCGAAGCTGCAGTAATCAAGTATATTGAGGAACAAAAAGATGATTAGTGACGAAGAATACAAAAAGGCTCTAAAACAATTTCATAAGCTTTCTTATAGGCATATTCTATCTGCTGAAACTGATATGTCTTCTTGTGATATTCAAAAAGTGGTAAAGCTTTCGGATAGAATCAGAAAAGCAGGCAATGAACTTATAGGTCTTATGAGAAAGAATTATGACCGGCTTATGCGTACCAAGAGGTATCGTAAGTTACTTAAATTATACGGTTCTACGAAAGATGATAAAAAACGTAAATATTTTGCTGGACAGCTCAATGAAATGGCAAAGCAGTATGATGTTACCTGGGATTTTTGTAGAAAATCAATGATATTTATTGGAAAGAAGTATAACGTAGATGCGGTCTTTGCGCTTACTAAAGCTGAAGATATTTGGCGTGGCATGGAAAAATGTTTATATGGTAATGGTAATATCTTACATTTTTCTAAATACAGAGACTTACCCTGTATAAGGGCAAAACAGATAGATCGTGGCATCCGTATATTCGTTACGGATAATAAGCTACAATTCAAACTTGGCAGGACTGTATTCGGAATAAAGATTAATGATAGATTTCAGACAGATGAAGTGAATGCAGTATTGGATTATCTTGCTGAATCAGAGATCATGAATAATAAAGCTGTGCAGACACTCATGGATGAAGCGTACTGTATTATTCATATAGACCATGCTATGCTACTCTTGTACCAAAATTAATTCGTGGCAAATACAGAGTATATCTACATTTAACCATTGAAGGTAAGGCAAAACCTAAATACGATAGATTCGGCAACCCAAGACATAAATATGGCAGAGGTATGATCGGTGCTGATATAGGAACACAGACAGTTGCCTATACTTCTGATACAGTAGTAGGACTTAAGAATCTTTCAGAGCGAGGCAGAAGTATTCAAAAATCCGAACGATTGGAAAGATTATATTATCGTGCTATGGACAGGTCAAGACGAGCAACTAATCCTCAGAATTATAATGAAGACGGTACAATAAAAAAAGGTCACAAGACCTGGAGATATTCTAATCATTATAAGAAACTAAAAGAAAAACATTCTGAATTATGTCGTATTAATGCGATAAATAGACAGCTTGCCATAAATGAAGATGCCAATTATTTAAGGAGTCTTGGTGATGTATTTATAACAGAACCCAGAAATGCAGGTAAGCTTATGAAAAGAGCCAAGGAAACTACAGTCAATAACAAGGGTAAGTTTAATAAGAAAAAACGTTTTGGCAAGTCTATAAAGAATAGGTGC
>NZ_JBHSEB010000086.1:0-20125 GCF_042651925.1 Catenibacterium sp. GCM10023432
ACAGTTAGATTGGAATTTCACTAATCTAACTAAATACTATGGTACTTGGTATTATGTAGAAAATGGTAAGTTAAACTGGAACTATACTGATTTATTCCAGTACTTTGGTACATGGTATTATATTAGAGGCGGTGTTCTTGATTGGAACTATACAGGTTTAGCCTATCATGCAGGTGGTTATTACTATATTGATCATGGTGTATTAGACAATATGAAATGACGAGGAGGAAACAAAAAAAGTAACTCTCCTTAATTGTTCAATCGTGGATTTACCACTATACTTTGAGTAGAAATAACAATTCATAGTATTGTGGGATTACCGCAAACAAATAAGGAGGGTTACCTATGAATAGAATAATAAAAATTGGGATGGATGTCCATACTACAAACTACACTTTATGCATTTTTGAGCCATCTTTTGAACATGATGGTACAGTTCACTGTATTACACAGGTAAAACCTGAAATTAAAAAGATCATTCATGTTATTGAAACTTTTAAAAAGAAACACGAAAATGAAGAACTAAATATTGTATGTGGCTATGAAGCAGGATGTCTGGGATATTCTTTATATCATGAATTAAAAGAGAAAGGTGTGGAATGTGTTATCCTGGCTCCAACAACCATGAAAACTGAAAAAGGTGGAAGAAAACTCAAGAATGATTATCGTGATGCCAAGATGATTGCGGAATGTTTGGCTTATGGTGGATATTCTGCTGTACATGTTCCTACTGAACTTGATAATTCAGTAAAAGAGTTTATTCGTATGAGAGATGATATAAAAGAAAACTTAAAAAGCATTAAGCAACAAATAATTGCGTTTTTGACACGCAATGGTAAACAATTCAATGGAAAAAGTTACTGGACAAGAAAACATATTGATTGGATAAATACAATTTCTTTTAGTGAACCATTACTTCAAGATACCTTAAAAGAATATATGATTGAATATAATCATTTATGTGATCGTGTAGAGACTTTGGATAAACAAATTGAAGAAGTATCATTAAAAGAGGAATATGTAGAAAAAGTGCAACAGCTACAATGTTTAATTGGTATTAAAACGCATACTGCACTATCTTTGATCGTGGAAACAAGTGATTTCAATCGTTTTAAAAAAGGAAACATATATTCGGCATATTTAGGCTTGATTCCTGGAGATGACTCATCAGGAGGTCATGTAAATAAGCTTGGAATCACCAAAGCGGGGAATAATCACTTAAGAAAACTACTGGTTGAAGCAGCACAAGGTTATACACGAGGGAAAGTGGGATTTAAATCAAAAGATTTGAAAGCGAGACAGGAAAAATGCAGCAGTGAAGTAGTAGCATACGCGGATAAAGCCAATGAAAGATTGAGAAGAAAATACTATCGAATGATTTTGCGAGGTAAAAAATATAATGTAGCTAAAACAGCTATCGCAAGAGAACTTGCATGCTTTATATGGGGTATTATGACAGATCATATTGATTTATGTAGTTGATTATAAAAGGACTTAAACTTATTAGACAACATTTTTGATTGTCGTTAATAAAATTAATATTTAGTAACAAAAAAGAATCGAGGCTATTGGACAGGAAATCTCTATAAGAAGATGGTTAAAGTTATTCAAGACTAATCTATGTAGACACTTTTTATTCCAAAGATTTGATTCACGACCATAGACAAAGAAACTTGCGGCGAAACCATTGACCTGAGGTAACCAATCCACGTATAACAGAGTGGCCAACCGCCGATAAATCTGTATAGAAGTTTCTTGTCCTATGTCCTTGATTTAAAAAACAGAATAAAATGAAAAAACGGAAAAAACGAAAATCAAAGAAATGTGTTATTTCCACTTGACAATCGTCATTTCATAACAGATTGGAATTATTCTGGTTATGCCCAGGTGAACAATAAAGGAACTTACTATAAAGTAGTGAATGGTAAACGTGTTTAGAAGAGTGCTTAGGCACTCAATGGTATTAAGTTAAGCGACTAAATACCAAAAACCTCTTTGATTTTAAAATCAGAGAGGCTTTTTTATTTTTCACCAAGTTTAAGAAAAATATTGCTACTAGATTATCAAATTTAGCTTAACATCAGATTTTCTAATTCTTAAGAAACTGGAAAAGTATACATTCAAGATAAAGGAAATGGCATCTGTGATTCTTAGAACGATTGTGGATACAGAAATCTTCAATATCTAAATTGTATGAGCTATGCCCATTTCAATTCAGGAAGCATATTACGAGTATTGTTATGGGATTTTTTTGAATAAGTTAACCTCAAGCAAAAATTTACTTAAAAAGAGCGATTAAATATAAAAATAAGTAAAAAAGTCCTCCAGGTGTATGAATACCTGGAGGACATTTTTGTTAGTCTTTATAGAAAACTGAAGTAGTTTCTTATAAGTTTAATAATTCTTTTGTATCTCTAGCAATAACTAATTCTTCATCAGTTGGTACTACAAATACCTTGATCTTAGATTCAGGTGCAGAAATTAATCTTTCGCCATGACCTTCTACATTAGCCTTATCATCTAATACGATGCCCAATGCTTCTTTTACTAGATCAATAATTGCTTCTCTTGCAATAAAGCTGTTTTCACCAATACCAGCAGTGAATGAAATTGCATCAACATGTCCAAGTTCTACAAAATAAGAACCAATATAATCAGCAACACGTTTTCTAAACATATCAAAAGCTAATTTTGCTCTTTGGTTACCTGCATCCTTTGCATCAATGATATCTCTCATATCACCAGATACACCAGATACACCTAATAAACCAGATTCCTTATTTAACATTTTGAATACAGTCTTCATATCATATCCAAGATTTTCAATTAAGTGGTCTACAACTGATGCATCAATATCACCGGAACGAGTTGCCATCATGACACCAGCAAGAGGTGTAAGACCCATAGAAGTATCAATAGACTTACCGTCTTTTACAGCACAAAGTGAAGCCCCAGCACCTAAATGACATACAATGATATTAGCATGTTCAGGATTACCTAATAATTCCTGAGTACGCTTTGAAACATAGTAATGAGAAGTACCATGTGCACCATATTTTCTAATCTTGTTTTCTTCATAGAACTTATATGGGATAGGGTAAACTGCATTTTCAGGCTTAATAGAGTGATGGAATGCTGTATCAAATACTACAACAGCACCTGCAGTAGGAATAGCTTCCTTAAATGCATTGATACCGATAATATGTGCAGGGTTATGAAGTGGTGCAAGTGGTGATAATTCATCAATCTTAGCGATCACATCATCATCTACAACACAAGAACTATCGAAATAAGGACCACCCTGTACGACACGATGACCAATACCTTTGATTTCATCTAAACGTTCAACAATCTTTTTTTCAATTAATGTATCAAGTAATACCTGTACAGCTTCCTTGTGAGTAGGAACTGCAAAAATCTTCTTGTCTTTAGTACCATTGTACTTGATAGTGAAGATTGAATCTTCCATACCGATTCTTTCGATAATACCAGAAGTGATAACACTTTCAGTATCCATTTCAAATAACTGGAATTTCAATGAAGAACTTCCACAGTTAACTGCTAAAACTTTTGACATGCTTATATCCTCCTAAACACCCCTATTATAAACAGAAACCCCTAACATTTCTACTATAAATTTAGATTACGTGACAAAAAGAATATTCTGTAATATAATTATTACTGCCAGGGGCGCATTTATTGCTGAGATAGGTGAAAGCCTTGACCCTTAGCATCTGATCTGGGTAATACCAGCGTAGAGAGGCCGCACTTTTTTAATGACTTCTTTGCGTCATTTTAGTCATTGGAAAGGGGAGATTATAAAATGAATAAGAAGACATTATCCACTAGAGCAATTGCTTATGTTGCGTTATTTATTGCTATGCAGTTAGTTCTAGAAGTACTATTTAAGGTGATTCCAGGACAGCCACAGGGTGGTTCTATTACTTTAAGTTTATTACCAATCGTACTTGCAAGTTATTTAATGGGTGCACAATATGGAATTATTGTCGGTGTTGGTGCCACTGCTATGCAGTTTGTATTAGGTCTTGCTTCATATTATGGACCTTGGTCTGTTGTATTAGACTATCTTGTACCATTATCAGCACTTGGTATTGCAGGTTTTATTCCTAATTTTAAATTAGGCAAGACTGAAGTTTATACAGGTATTTTTGTAGGAATGATCCTTAAGTTCATTTCACATTTATTATCTGGTGCTGTATTATTTGTAAGTTATGCACCTAAGAACATGAATCCTTGGGTTTATTCATTCTTATACAACATTGGTTATAATGTAGGTACACTTATTTTAACTTATGTAGTGTTTGCACTTATTTATCCAAAACTTCAGAAAGCATTTAAGGCTATTTAACAGTGGGAAACCACTGTTATTTTTTATTTTGAACAGAAAACGATAACTTAAAAAGGCTTTATTTAGCAAAAAACAGGTGAGGTTTATGTACATTTCACCTGTTTTTTGCTATTATATTCGATAGGTTGAAAGAGGTTTGATTATGAAGAATTCATTAGTGGGGCAGGATGTGCTCATCCATTGCTATAAACATGACGGTAAGCCACATCGTACGTGGTCACGCTGTAAAATATTAGAAGAAACAGATCGCCATTTTATCGGTATAAATAATAATACATTAGTTACAGAATCAGATGGTCGTTCCTGGGTCACTAAAGAACCAGCTATCTGTTATTTTCCTAAGGATAGATGGTATAATGTAATTTGTATGATCCGTAGTGATGGTATCTATTATTATTGTAATATTGCCTCTCCTATATTATATGATGGAGAAGCACTTAAGTATATTGATTATGACCTTGATTTAAAGGTATGGCCTGGCTATCGTTATAAAGTACTAGATGAAGGTGAATATGCGGCTCATCGTATTAAATATCAATATTCAGATGAATTAGATGAGATATTCCATGAACAGCTCAATCGTTTGATTGTGATGACGATGAATGCATCTGGTCCTTTTCGTGCAGGATTTGCCCAGGAGTGGTATAATAAGTATCAGCAGATGATGAAAAATAGAGGAACTAAAAATGATAAACTTAAAAAATGAAGCTGAAATGATTGCTTTTGGTAAACGTATAGGAGAAACAATCTTTCCCCATTCTATTATCACATTAACAGGGGATCTAGGGTCTGGTAAGACTACATTCACAAAAGGAATTGGACAGGGACTTGAAATCAAGAAGATCATCAATTCTCCTACTTTTACTATTGTGAAGGTTTATTCTGGACGTATGACCCTTTATCATTTTGATGCATATCGCCTAGAAGGGGCAGATGATGATTTGGGATTTGAAGAGATGTTTGAAGATGATGGCTTATGTGTGATTGAATGGCCACAGTTTATTGAAGACATTATTCCAGAAGAAAGATTAGAAATAGAAATAATAAAGAATGAAGATGAAACACGTTCTTTAAAGCTTCATCCTATTGGTGAAAAGTATGAGAACTATGTGAGGGAGGTTACACATGATTAGTTTAGTGATGGATACATCAAATAGTTATTTAGCTGTAGGCTTATTTAAGGATAATATGTGTCTAGAAGCCTTCCAGGAAAAAGGTTCTAGAAGACAATCAGAAAAAGCAATTCCTTCATTAAAGGAAGTACTTGATCGTCATCATATTGCATTAAAGGATGTGAATGAGATGATTATTACATCAGGACCTGGCTCTTATACAGGTGTCAGAGTTGCAATGACTATCGCAAAGACACTTGCTGCAGTGTCTGATGTAAGAATTAAATCTGTGAGTTCGTTAGCCGCTTATGCAGGTATGAATCAGGCACTAAGTGTTATTGATGCAAGAGGACACAAGGTCTTTGTTGGTGTTTATGAAAATGGTCTTCCTTTAATTAAGGAACAGGTCATGACTTTAGAAGATTTTACCCTATTACGTGCTGAATATGAAGACTTTGAACTTGTAGGTGAAGTAGGCTGTCTTGGGTTAGATGAAAAAGAATGTGATCTTTGTGCTAATATTTATGCATTAGGACAGATGGCTGATCCAATCAAGAATGTTGATCTATTAGTACCAACTTATATTAAAGATGTTGAGGCTAAAAAAGCATGTTATTAAGAGAAATGCAGGAAGATGATCTTGATGAGATTGAAAGACTAGAAGGGTTATTATTTACCCCTGCCTGGTCTAAAGAAGATTTTCTTCATGAACTAAAAACAAATGATTATGCCCATTACTATGTTCTTGTAGATGACAAAATTGTTGGTTATGCAGGATTCTGGTATGCTTATGAAAACTGTGAACTAACTACAATTGGTATTGATCCAAATTATCAAGGAAAAGGCTTTTCTAAGTTATTGATGGATTATGGATTAAAAGAAGGACATAATAAGGGGTGTATTAATTATAGTTTAGAAGTGCGTGTATCAAATGAACGTGCGATTTGTTTATATAAGAAGTATGGCTATGAGATATGTGCTATACGTAAAGATTATTATGCAGACCATGAGGATGCTTATCTCATGGTAAGAAAGGAGGAAAAATAATGGCTGTTATTCTAGCTATTGAATCAAGCTGTGATGAAATGAGTGTTGCAATCTTAAAGGATGGAAAAGATTTATTAAGTCATGTTGTTGCATCACAGATTGATATCCATAAACAATATGGTGGGGTTGTTCCTGAAATTGCCAGCCGTAAACATGTTGAATGTGTCAGCACTGTTTTAAAGGAAGCATTAAGACAGGCAGAAATCTCTTTAGAGGAGATTGATGCAATTGCAGTCACAAAAGGACCAGGACTTGTAGGTTCTTTGCATGTTGGTATGCAGGAAGCCAAGACATTGGCTATTTATTTAAACAAACCACTTATTGGTGTACATCATATTGCGGGGCATATTTATGCTAATGAACTAGTGAATGATATTGAATATCCTGCAATGGCTCTTGTTGTTTCAGGAGGACATACAGAACTTGTTTATATGAAAAAGGAATTCTCTTTTGAAGTCATTGGTACAACATTTGATGATGCAATTGGTGAAGCCTATGACAAGGTAGGACGTGTTCTACATCTTCCATATCCTGGAGGACCTGTTTTAGATAAAATGGCGCATGAGGGAACTCATAGCTATACACTTCCAAAACCACTTGATGATGGAAGCTATAACTTCAGCTTCAGTGGCTTAAAGAGCGCTGTCATCAACTTAAAGCATAATGCAGACCAAAGAGGAGAGGAAATCAATGGCAATGACTTAGCCTGCTCATTCCAGGATGTGGCTATGGATACGATTACTTCTAAAGCCCTAGCTGCTGCTCATGATCTTGGTGTAAAGCAGATTATTGTAGCAGGTGGTGTGAGTGCGAACAAAGGTCTCAGAGAAAAAATGAGTACAAGTGATATTCCTGTTATTTTTCCACCAATGAAGTATTGTACAGATAATGCAGCAATGATTGCATCTGCTGCAAGTATCATGTATAAATACAATATGTTTGCCCCTTTGGACTTGTCTGTTAAGCCAGATTATGACTTAGAGGCGGAAAGTGTAGGAGACAACTATGAGTAATGAAAAGAAACAGAAAATTTCACGTGCGACGATGACACGTTTTCCTGTTTATTTGAAGGCTTTAAGAGTTATGGGACATAAAGGCAAAGAGAACTTCTTATCGAGTGAACTTGCGGAAGTTACTCATATCCAGGATACGACTATCCGTCGTGACTTTGGCTTTTTGCCTCAGAAGAATACACTGGGCAAACGAGGTTATGGTTATGATACAAAAGAGATGATTGAAACACTCAGTGACTTTTTAGGTTTAGGACTTGATGAACCAATTATTTTGATTGGTGTAGGTAACTTGGGATCAGCTATTTTGAAATATAACCGCTGGAAATACACAGTTGGACAGATTGTCTGTGCTTATGATAAGGATGCTAATATTGAAGGCGAACGTTTTGGTGTCAAGATTCATAAGAGTGATGATTTGGAAAAAACATTCCCTAAGGACTGTAAGATTGCGATTCTTGCGATTTCTGATAATGTTCAGGAAATGGTGGATCGTTTAGTGGCATTAGGGATTAAAGGCATTGTAGACTTCACCCACTCTCATTTTATTGTGCCTCAGGGAGTAGAGGTACAGAATGTGGATGTCGTTGTAGCAATACAAGAATTAGAATTAAAGATGAAATCAAATACAAAGGAGTAAGAAGGATGTTTGAATTTATGACAGTAAGAGAACTTTATGAAATCTGTCGTGCAGATAATGCTGTAGAAACAGATAACGTAGAGTATGTTGAATTAGAAGGATGGGTAAGAACAAATAGAGATAGTGGTAAACTAGGATTCATCGCATTAAATGATGGTTCTTATTTTAGAAATTGTCAGGTTGTTTATTTAGAAGAAAAATTAAAGAACTTTGATGAAGTTTCACATATCGCAACTGGTTCAGCTATTCATGTATTAGGTAAGTTAAAATTAACACCTGATGCAAAGCAGCCATTTGAAGTAGAAGCCACTGAAATTATTCTTGAAGGGGACTGTGATAGTGATTACCCATTACAGAAGAAGAGACACTCTTTTGAATTTATGAGAGAAATCCCTCATTTAAGACCAAGAGCAAATTCATTCTATGCTATCTTCAGATTAAGATCTGTATTATCTATGGCTATTCATGAATTCTTCCAGGATCAGGGATTCGTCTATGTACATACACCAATCATCACATCTAATGATGGTGAAGGTGCTGGAGAAATGTTTAGAGTAACAACTATTGATGATACTGATTTCTCTAAGGATTTCTTTGAAAAAGAAGCCTACTTAACAGTAACAGGACAGTTACATGTAGAAGCATTCGCTATGGCATTTAGAGATGTTTATACTTTTGGACCAGCATTCAGAGCTGAAAACTCAAATACATCAAGACATGCGAGTGAATTCTGGATGGTAGAACCAGAAATCGCATTTGCAGACCTCGAAGATGATATGTGTTTAATTGAAGAAATGGTTAAATACTGTATTCAGTACTGCCTAGATAATGCTCCAGAAGAAATGAAATTCTTTGAACAGATGGTTGACCATGACTGTATCAACCGTATCACAAAGGTTAGAGATTCTCACTTTGCACGTATGACTTATACAGAAGCTATTGATCATTTATTAAAGGCTGATGTGAAGTTTGATAACAAGGTTGAATGGGGTATTGATTTAAATGCTGAACATGAACGTTATATCTGTGAAGAAGTTGTAGGTGGTCCTGTATTCTTAACAGATTATCCAAAAGAAATCAAAGCATTCTATATGCGTTTAAATGATGACAACAAGACAGTTGCAGCATGTGACTTATTAGTACCTGGCATCGGTGAATTAGTTGGTGGTTCACAGAGAGAAGAACGTTATGACGTTCTTGAAAAGCTAATGGATGAAAAGGGCATGAATAAAGAGACACTACAGTGGTATATGGATTTACGCCGCTTTGGTGGATGTAAGCATGCTGGATTCGGTTTAGGTTTTGACCGTTTCTTAATGTATTTAACTGGTATGGCTAACATTAGAGATGTAGAACCATTCCCACGTACACCACGTAACTTGAAATTCTAAAAGACCACATATGTGGTCTTTTTTCTTAAAGGAAGTAATATTATGGATGAATTTAATGGCATCAATACTTTTTTTAATATGATTTACCATAATGACCGTGCTTTTTCTCGTGCTTTATTGAATTATCAGTCTTTTAATGATTATCGACAGTGGTTAAGAAATCATCACATAGAATTTAAAGAACTTGATATGATTGATGAGTATTCATTCAGTATGATTTGTCCTGATATGACAATTAAAGATGTATCCATGCTGACACATACCAATTTACAAGAAGGTTTACAACGTATTCGTTCTTTCTTTAAAGATAAGACTTTCTTGTTTCTTATTCCTGGTACAAATAAAGAAATTGAAAACTATTCTTTTACAGGAGTGGATTATATCTTTACAATAAGCAAACCTTTTAAGCAGGAAGACTTGTCTTTCTTAGACCCATTTCCTGGACTACTTGAAGCTTTATTTTATGCAGATGAATGGCCTGGAGGACTCATATTTAATTCTAAACATGCAGCCTTTTACCCATTGCATAGTAATTCCCAGTCAAAGGCATTACAGAAAAAGATTGATGAGAAGACAATGTTTAATAAAGAAGGACATTCTTCTTTTATTTACCATCTATCTGATTTACATCTAGGACCTAAAAAGAAACTTAAGGCAGTTTCTAATCTCTTAGATTCTATGGATGAATGTGATCAATATGCACATAGTCCTCATAGTAAACAGGTCTTTATTACAGGTGATCTCATGAATTCTCCTAATACAAAGAATATGTATCAGGCCAATAGCTTTATGACAATGATTAGAAAGAGATATAAGGCAGATATCACTTTTGTGTTAGGTAACCATGATATGATAGTAAAAGGCTTAAGTATTGGTGGAAGACAACGTACAAAAGTCATAGCCTATTTACTAGGTGAAAAGATCAAGGTTATAGAAAAAGATAAGATTATACTTGTAAAGATAGATTCTAATGCTGGTGGTAACTTAGCTAGAGGAATGATCACAAGAAGACAATTAGACCAAATAGACTCAGAACTTGCAGGAATAGAAAATCTAGAAGATTATACGATTGTGGTCTTACTACACCATCATGTATTTAAAGTCTCTAAGTCGGACTTCTTAAAAATACGATGGCGTGAAAAATCTATATTTGGAAGTATATTGGATAAATCTAAAGCACTTGTAGATGCTAATATGTTTGCAACATGGCTTCAACAACGTCATATTAAATATGTCCTTCATGGTCATAAGCATGTCCCTTATTTCATGAATAAAAATGGTACATACTATATCTCAGCAGGAAGTGCAACAGGTGGTTTAAAAGAAAGTGAAAGTCATTATTATTCTTATAATGTATTACGATATGATTATATGGATAAGAAGATGAAAACATGTCTGATTTTCTATGATGATAACAAGAAAGCAGAAAGGAAACGTGTTGAAGTATATTTAATGGAGGAAGATAAATGAAATTAGTTGATAAAATGAAAGATGAACGCTTAGGGATTGCGATTTTATATAATTTCTCTAAGGGATATGAAAAACCAGTTCCTATGGAACTATATGATATTGTATTACCTTTTATCTATCATGATGCATTTAGAAAAGAAATTCTCAAGCATGATACATTAAAAGATGTCATTGAAGCATCTATTGAAGCAGATCCACACTTTAAAGAAGTGATTCTTGAAGCAATTAATGATGATGAAGGCATTACCTCTAAAGCATTAGGGATGGCCATGATGGGTGGAATGCTGACTTATGAGATGATTGATGGAAAAGTTTGCGGTAAATTACATGAAGCTGAAGTTTTAGACTTTAACGAATGTATTATTTTTGGTAAGATGATGCAGGACCATACAAAAGAAGAAATTCTTGGTTTGTTACATCAGGAACTTCGTATTGTCTTCTTGCAGGTAGAAACATTAGGGAAGGATGTTAACACACATATCTTTGATGATCTTGGAAGAGTGACTTATCATGAAAATGTAGACCAGTTAGATGTTATTTCTCTTTGTAAGGATGCAGATATCGTTATTACAAATAAGAATCTGTTTAGAAAAGTAGAAATTGACCGCTGTCCATATCTTAAGATGATTGCGGTAACAGCCACTGGCACAAACAATGTAGATTTAGATTATGCAAAAGAAAAGGGAATCCGAGTAGCCAACGTAAAAGGATATTCTACTGAAGCTGTTGCTCAGCTTACTCTTGCATTATGTCTAGAACTTATTGAACATACATCACGCTATGATAGTTATGTAAAATCACAGCAATATGAAAAGGATAAGGTCTTCTCATTCTTTGGTTATTCATTCCATGAACTATCTACTATGACTTGGGGAATTGTTGGTCTAGGCGCAATCGGTCAGCGCGTTGCACGTATTGCGGAAGCATTAGGATGTCAGGTGCAGTATTATTCTACAACTGGACATCATCAGGATGAACACTTCAAGCAGGTGGATTTTGATACATTACTTAAAACAAGTGACATTATTTCTATTCATTCACCTCTTACAAAAGAGACAGAACATTTATTTGATGCAGAAGCTTTCAAGAAGATGAAAGATACAGCCTACCTCATCAATGTAGGACGAGGTCCTATTATCGATGAAGAAGCACTAAGTGATGCATTAAATAATAACCTTATTGCAGGAGCAGGTTTAGATGTATTTGAAAAAGAACCACTTCCTTCAACAAGCCCTTTATATAGTGTTGATCCTCAAAAGGTCGTTTTCACACCACATGTTGCATGGGGTTCAGTAGAAGCAAGACATCGTTTGATTTTTGAAGTACGTGAAAACATTATCGCTTTTATTAAAGGTGAGGACCGTAATAACTGTTAAAAAGGAAAAGGAGGAGCCTATAAGAAGGCAAGTGTACGGTCAGAGATGATCGGAATTAACGTCTGTGGACTAGCGATAGGTTGAAACAGAAACATTTGTTTATTGTAGCATTTAAAAAAATGATTCAAATTATTATTGTATGTATTTTAGTATTACTTGGTATTTACTGTTTTAAGGTTTATCCATTAGAAAGAAGAAATACCAAAAAGCTCGCATTTAGTGCTTTGATTATTATCATCACATTGATTCTAAAGAGACTTACTATTATGGTACCGTTATTTGGTGCTGAAAGCTTAAAGATTGGTTTTGAATATATTCCAGTTATGTTGGCAGGTATTATTCTTTCACCTAGCTATGCTTATCTCATTGGTTTAATTACTGATTTACTTGGTTTAGTGATTTCTCCAACAGGATTCCCATTCTTTGGATTTACACTCAATCAGGTATTGATTGGTTTGATTCCATCACTTATTGCTGTAAAAGTAAAGAATGTAGATGGAAAACGATTTGGTAAAGTTGTATGTCTCATGATTGCATTATTTGGTGGAGCAGGATCGCTTTTTGTTGCTTTACAAAAAACAATCTCTATTGGTAAAGTCACTTATACATTAACATCTTTGCAAAAAGGTGTTATGATTGGACTCTGCCTTATTGCCTCTATAGGTTTTATTCTTTTTATGTTGAAACGCACAAAGAATATGAAAGACAATGATGTGTCATTATTTGGTACTTGGCTATTAAGTGTTATTTTAGTAGAACTTGCAATTACATTCTGCTTAACACCTTTCTGGCTACAGATTATGTATGGCATTCCATTTGTGGTATCTGTAAGTATTCGAGTGATTAAGGCATGCTTTATTATCCCATTAGAAATCATTATTGGATTCCCATTATTGAAACAGATGGATAAATTATATAAATAGGAGTAAGGATATGGAATACCAGGTCACTGTAGACCAGTTTACTGGGCCGCTCGATCTCTTGCTTCATCTAATAAAAGAACATGATATGGATCTTCTTGATCTTGATGTAGCGGCGGTATGTGACCAGTATCTCGCTTATATTCAAACTATGGATCCTTCTCTCTTAGAAGCTGTCTCTGAATATTTAGTCATGGCAGCCTGGCTTATTGAAATGAAAAGTAAATTACTTCTTCCTAAGCCAGAAATAGATGAAGAAGATGATTATGAAGCAGAAAGAAAGAGAATGATTGAAAGACTGATTGAAAAGAACCGCATTAATGGTATCTTAGAAGCTTTTGAAGCCTCTTATGATAAACGTCAGACAATGCATTCTAAAATACCTTCAGCATTAGAAGAATATCTTCCTAGTGGTGAAGAAACTATTCCTGAGGGAATGGAAGTTTATGATTTGATCAAGGCGATGCAGAGAGTAATGCAAAGACGTGCTCTATTGCATCCTCTTGAATCTAAAATTGCACGTGTAGAAATATCTATTGATGAAAGAACAGAACAGATCAGAAGTTATTTCTTGCGTCATAAAGGTAAAACTGTTGATTTTGAAGACTTGTTTGATGAAGGAGACCGCTATTTTGCGATAGTGACATTCCTTTCTATTCTTGTCTTAGTGAAAAACAGTGAGTTATTGATTGCTCAAAGTGGTAATTTTGAAAAGATTTATTTGAAAGGAACAGACTATGGACAATAATGAGTATTTATCAGTCATAGAAGGTATGCTTTATATCTATGGTGATGAAGGCATTACAATTAAAGATATTGCGGATACATTAGAAATCACTAAGAAGGAAGCTTACGAACTGATGGATGAATTACTCTCTCTTTATGCTTCTAAAACAGTTAAGGGTGTAGATATATGTGATTTTGGTGGGACTTATAAGATGGTGACATTATCACAGCATGATGTCTATTATAAGAAGATGATGACTACAAGTGGTAGAAAACTATCTAAGTCTGCGTTAGAAACATTGGCTATTGTTGCTTATTATCAGCCTGTTACTAGAATTCGTATTGAAGAAATACGTGGTGTAGGCTGTGAATCAATGATTCGTAAGCTTTTAGCACAAGCCCTTATTAAGGAAGTAGGTCGTGAGGATTCACCAGGGAAACCTGTTTTATATGGCGTCACTGATGAATTCATGGATGCTTTTAACTTAAAAAGCTTGGATGAATTACCAGAACTTAAAGAAATCGAATCTGAATTTGATGAAGAAGATATCTTCAATACAAAATATCAGGAAAAGGTAGAAGAAAAGCCAGAAACGAATTAGTTTCTGACTTTTTTTATGACTGACATTCTTTTAATAGTTTTAAACGACGTTTATAATATTCAATCTTTTCTTTAACCTGTTTCTTTACAGCCACAGAAGTTGATTCTGCAAGAGAAATGGTACCAAGCATGATCATCAGTGTCACGATTGGCATTCCAAATAAGAATAACTTAGAATGACTAATAAAGAAAAGGATTCCTAATACGACAATACTTATTAATGCATATCTTAATGTACGCATACCTAAGCAGTAGCTATATATTTCTGCTCTCACATTTTCGTAGGAGTTCTCCAAGAAAGTAATAACTTCCTCACAGCTTTCTACATCAAGTGAAGCATCATCAATATTTGTTTCTATTTCAATGTGAAATGCCATAGTTCTACCTCCAATTCTCTATCATTATATCATTGAATTATAAAAAGAAAAGACATATACTTAAGAATGATTTTATATTATAGTGGTAAACACACAGAAATGAGGGAAATACAGTGCATATTTGGGGACATTTTAAAACAATTACAAGACATAAGATATTGGTAGGCAAGCTATGCTTTAAAGTACATTTATATAAGCAGGGCTTATTACATGACTTATCTAAATATTCTCCAAGTGAATTTATTACAGGTATTAAGTATTATAAGGGAACATATTCTCCTAATAGCGCTGAAAGAAATGAGAAAGGCTACTCAACAGCCTGGCTTCATCATAAAGGCCGTAATAAGCATCATTGGGAATACTGGGTGGATTTTACAAGAAAGGGTCAGGTTCCTGCTAAAATGCCTTACAATTATGTGCTAGAGATGTTCTGTGATAGAGTTGCAGCAAGCAAGATTTATGAAGGAAAGAATTATACAGATGCCTTTCCTTTACAATACTATGAATTAGGACAATATTCTTATATATTACATCCTGAAACACGTGCCTTAATTCGTTTCATGCTTGTTTATTTAAAAGATCATGGACTAGATGATACAATTAAAATGCTAAATAGACATCATGATTATGATGAATATTTTGTTGAATTTAAGGACGATTTCATGTAGATTAGTTAATGGAAAAGAAAGGGTGGAACAATGGAAGAAAGGTTACAAAAAGTGATTGCACAGAGTGGTTATACTTCACGTCGTAAAGCAGAAGAACTCATCCAGCAAGGTAAAGTGACAGTGAATGGTGAAGTCGTAACAGTACTTGGTACTAAGGTCACTAAGAAAGATACAATCTGTGTCAATGGAAAACTTATTAATAAAGAAGATAAAGTATATTATTTATTCTATAAACCAGAAAAATGCGTGTGTACTATGAGTGATGAACATGATCGTACATGTGTAGCTGATTATTTTGCAGATAGTAATGAAAGAGTTTATCCAGTAGGAAGACTTGACTATGATACAACAGGTGCTTTATTTATGACAAATGATGGTGAATTTGCGAACCTTATTATGCATCCATCTAGTCACTTAGAAAAAGTCTATGAAGTATCTGTTAAGGGATTACTTACCAAGGCTGAAAAGAACCAGCTAGAAAAAGGTATCTATCTAGAAGGTGTTAAAACATTACCTTGTGAAATTGCGATTACTGGAAATGATGAAGAACATGGTACGACTATGTTGTTGATTCGTTTAGTAGAAGGTAAGAACAGACAAATCAAGAAGATGTTTGAAGAAGTAGGACATCCTGTAAAGCGTTTAAGAAGAATCATGATTGGTCCAATTGACTTAAAGGGATTAACTCCTGGTACTTATCGTCGTTTAAAACCACATGAAGTAAATGTATTACGTACAATGGCTTTAAAAAAGAAAAACGCAAACAAAAAATAAAAGAGGATGCATCGCATCCTCTTGCTTTATTATTCAGCTTCAATTACGCCAACTGGGCAGCCATCGATAGCATCCTGAACAGCTGGATCTTCAGTTTCTTCAACGATTACTTTTGCTAATCCTTCGTCATCTAATTCAAAAACGTCTGGGCAGATTCCTGCGCAAGCACCGCAACCTAAGCAGCCTTCATTAACTTTAACTTTCATTTACATATCCTCCTTATTTCATATATATCCATTATAGCGGATTATGAGGTTTTTTGAAAGTTATTTTCTTAATTTTATAGGTATGCTATAATAAATACGATTAGGTGGTGAAATTTATGTCAGAACAGACAAGAATGTCTAAGTATAAGGATTTACGTGACAATATCGATGATGATACTTATGTGCCTCATGAAGAGGATGATGCTGATGATGATTTCTTATCATTTATACCAAAGTCAAATCATCGTGAAAGTCTAGAACCAAAGACATATGAAACACTCAAATATGAAAGCAACCCATTTGAATCATTGCACGAGGATCATCTCAATAAAACAAGAACACGTACGGATACACGTCTTGATATTTTGAATCAAATGAAAGAGGATGCTTCTTCACAGGATACTATCTGTGATTATCATACGTCTGAGTTAAGAAGAGGGCATGCAGTGAAGGGTGGTAGCTTGATGGACAAGTTGGCTGCTATGTCACCTGAAGAAGATGTTGAAGCTTTTAGAAAATACAGTGAAGAAATATCATATCGTGAACCGGTGAAAACTGAACCAGTAGTGAGAAGTGCACCAAACTATAAAAATAAACATGCACAAAAGAAAGCACCATTACCGGAAAAACAAGAAGATAAAAA
Organism: Catenibacterium sp. GCM10023432; assembly: GCF_042651925.1. Lineage (NCBI taxonomy): Bacteria > Bacillati > Bacillota > Erysipelotrichia > Erysipelotrichales > Coprobacillaceae > Catenibacterium > Catenibacterium sp. GCM10023432. Next base: position 17,331 of record NZ_JBHSEB010000086.1, read on the forward strand.
ACTTACAAAGATTTTGAATGGTGTAATCGCATTACTTGTCATTGCGGTGATTGTATTTATTATCATGACTTTTCTGAATATTTAGGGGGATTTTAGAATGAAAAAAATTGCTATTGCGATTGATGGGCCTGCAGCTGCAGGTAAGTCTACGATTGCTAAAAGAGTCGCAAATAATCTAGGTTATACTTATATTGATACAGGTGCAATGTATCGTTGTGTTGCATATTATGCACTTGTAAAGGGTGTTGATTTCCATGACGAAAATGCTGTCTGTCGTTTATTACCAGAAATTAAGATTAAATTAATGCCTGATAACACTGTCTATTTAAATGATCGTGATGTAACTGCAGATATTCGTGTGAATGAAATCAGTGCAGGTGCATCTATTGTTTCTGTTTATTCTAAGGTAAGAACATATTTAGTTGCACAACAAAGAGAAATGGCCAAAGAAGGCGGCGTTATTCTTGATGGTAGAGATATTGGAACTGTCGTATTACCAAATGCAGAGCTAAAGATCTATCAGGTGGCATCTATTGAATGTCGTGCTTTACGTCGTCATAATGAAAACTTAAGTCGTGGATTGAATTCTGATCTTGATGAAATCAAGAAGGAAGTGGCTGCACGTGATGAAGCAGATATGACACGTGAGATTTCTCCATTAAAGAAAGCAGATGATGCAATTGAAATTGATACTTCAGATATGACTATTGATGAAGTTGTTGCACATATTATGGATTTAGTTGAAAAGAAGACTCAATAAGGAGGCGAAATATGAAAAAAGGTATTGTTGCGATTGTAGGTCGTGCAAATGTAGGAAAGTCTACATTATTTAACCGTATTATTGGTGAACGTGTTTCTATTGTAGAAGACGTACCAGGTGTTACAAGAGACCGTATTTATGCGAAAGCAAGCTGGCTTACAAAAGAATTTAGAATTATTGATACCGGTGGTATTGAATTAAAGAATGCTGATTTTACAGAACAGATCAAGACTCAGGCTGAGATTGCGATTGAAGAAGCTGATGTTATTATCTTTGTAGTTAATGGACGTGAAGGTTTAACAAGTGAAGATAACTTTGTAGCAAGAATGCTTCAGAAATCAGGTAAACCTGTACTTTTGGCTGTTAATAAGATTGATGATGTGGCATTTAGAGATAACATTTATGATTTCTATAGCTTAGGTATTGGTGAACCAATTCCTGTATCAAGTGCTCATGGTATTGGTGTAGGGGATCTTCTTGATGAAGTTATTAGAGTGCTTCCAGATGAAGAAGATGAGTTTGAAGAGGATGAAATCAAGGTGTCTATTATTGGTAGACCAAATGTTGGTAAATCTTCTCTTACAAATGCGATTCTAGGTGAAGACCGTGTTATTGTTTCTAATATTGAAGGAACAACAAGAGATGCTATTGATACATCATTTGAAAAAGATGGGTATAAGTATAGAATCATCGATACAGCAGGTATGCGTAAGAAGGGTAAAGTCTATGAGAATATTGAAAAATATTCAGTACTTCGTGCTTTAAAGGCTGTAGAACAGAGTGACGTTATTCTTTGTGTTGTCGATGGTGAAAGAGGCATTATTGAGCAGGATAAGCATGTTGCGGGGTATGCACATGAATTAGGTAAATCAGTTGTCCTAGTTGTTAATAAATGGGATGCTGTGACTAAAGATGAAAAGACAATGGCTAAGATGGAAAAGAACTTAAGAGAACAGTTTAAGTATCTTGACTATGCACGTATTGCTTTTGTCAGTGCTTTAAAGAAACAGCGTATTAATACATTATTTGATTTAATTGTAGAAGCATACATGAATGCTCATAAACGTGTGACTACAAGTGTATTAAATGATGTTATTGTAGATGCTCAGGCAATGAATCCTACAACTACATTTGAAGGTGGAAGACTTAAGATCTATTATGCCAACCAGGTTGCTGTACAGCCACCAACATTTGTATTATTTGTAAATGATCCTAAGTTCATGCATTTCTCATATAAGCGTTATCTAGAAAACTGCTTAAGAGATCGTTTTGGGTTTGAAGGAACGCCAATACATATTATCTGTAGAAAAAGAGATTAAAACTGACTTAATAGGTCAGTTTTTTTGCGCAATGAAATTTGAAGTAATAAATATTTATTGGTACTAGGCTTGTTATAATAAGATATCTCGTTATTTAGGCAAGGATGGTGCAGTAGAAATAATGAGTAAAGGGATATGTTTAGAGGAGTATCTGAACATTAAATATAATAAAAATACCATTTAATACAAATAATTTATTATACCGTACTATAAGGGTAGAATAAATATGGGATGATAATCCTATTCTAAAGAAAGGAGGTGACATTTCATGAAGAAGCTAAGTAAGTTGTTATTAGGCTTGATTTTATCTTTTATGGTTATTCAGGTACCTCTTGCTTTGAATCATTCTGTTTATGCGTTAGATGATGAAACAACAGAAGATGTGATTACACCAAAGTCAGGACTTATGTATGAAGATAACCAATTTGTCTATTATTCAGATGGAGAAGTAAACAAAGACTTTAAAGGGTTAGCTGAATATGAAGGTGAAAAGTATTATGTACAGAATGGGACTGTAGATATAAAGTTAACTGATGTAGTCTATATTGATGGCACTTGGTATTACATTGATAAAGGTCGCTTAAATGAAGAAACAAGGGATGTTATTTATCATTGTGGTGGATGGTACTTTGTAGAGAATGGTACGATTGACTGGACTTATACAGGTGTAGTAGAACATTGTGGTGGCTACTTCTATGTTGAAAAAGGTCAGATTA
>NZ_JBHSEB010000087.1:0-12629 GCF_042651925.1 Catenibacterium sp. GCM10023432
GGCGACGATAGTGTGAAGACGCGACAATAGCAAGCTGCCAGGTCCTTTTTTTATGCCTTCCTTCAGGAGGGCTTTTTTTATTGAATTTGTTCATATCTTCTTGTAAAATTATTTAAGGAGGCGATATCTATGAAAAATATTGTTATTACAGATAAAGATATTCCTTTAGAATTTTTTACAGAAAGCGTCGTAGTTAATCTTAATAATATTAAATATAGTCCATGCACTGGTGATTATACTTGTCTTAAAAATAGGACTCCATGTCGCTACCACGATGATATTTCAATAATCAATCAATGGATTGGGCAGGCTTCTCTCATTATTTTAGTTACACATATTTATTGTGGATGCTTTGATACACAGCTTAAATCCTTTATAGAACGTAATATTTCTTCATATGAGCCTTATTATACAACAGTAGGTGGAATAACCTGTCACGCTTCTTTAGCTCAGCAATCAAAGAAAATCCTTCTTATAGGCTATGGTGATATATCTGAGAAAGAACAGAAGATGTTGATGGATTATTTAAATGATTCACTTCTAGGTTATTTTATTTCTTCTATTAATACTTATTTTTGTACAGAAGAAGATTTAGATAACTCACTCAAGACATTTGGAGGTGTTGATCGTGGATAATATTCTTATAATTATATCTGGTCTCATTTATACAAATAAGGTCATGTATAATCAAGCCTATAAGCTTGCTCATTATCTTAAAGGAAATGTATCAATCAAAACATTACAGGTGATAGAAGAAAAAGATGTAGAAGCCAATAATACAATCATTTTTATGTTTCCTATTTCATCACAGACAATACCTTCATGTATGTTAGATTATATGAAAAATAATGAAAAATTGATGAATCATAAAACAATCTATAGTGTAATCTATTGTGATGAATATGAAGTTGATTATTGTGATTATGCAGATGAAATATTATCACTTTATTGCAAGAAAACACATGCTTGTTATAATGGGTCTTTAAAGGTTGGAGCTTACTTTCTGATCAATCATATTCCTTATACATGGCGTATCTCAAATACCTTAAAATCCTTTGCATCGGATATTAGAAAAGAAAAGGAAAGTGCTCTAGATATCACATTTTTTTCTAAAAATCAATTCATAAAACAAGGAAATAAGTTCTGGGAAAAGGCTTATAAATCTAAAAAATAGTAATTCATTTTATGTCCTTTCTTACGTGCTTTTTTTGTGTTTTATCTCTTGAAATGATATGTAGATTTTGTTATACTACTCAAGGATAATTTATTAGGAGGCATTACAGAAGTGAATAAAAAAGAATTAATTAATATCGTTTCTGAAAAAAGAGATTTAACAAAAAAAGATGCTGAAATTCTTGTGAATACAGTTTTTGATACGATGGTAGAAAGTATGATTGATGGTGATAAAGTTCTTATTTCTGGCTTCGGTACATTTAAGATTAATCACTGCCATGAACGTAAAGGCGTTTCACCAAAGACTAAGGAACCTATCATTATTCCAGCAAGTCGTACAGTTTCTTTCAAACCAAGTAATAGATTAAAAGATGCAATGAACTAATGCATCTTTTTTGTTTATATACAGTTAATAAATTTCATGTATAATAATTATTAGGAGTTGATGAAAATGAGTTATTATTTAATGACAAATCCAGGATATATGCTTGGTACAATCTTAGTAGGTATTGCGATGGTATTTTCTTTATATTGTCAGGCAAAGATTAAGTCGACTTATGCGAAATATCGTCGTAGACCAAATAGCCGTGGGATTACTGGGGCGCAGGTTGCAAGGGAAATATTAGATTCTCATGGTATGACACATGTTCCTGTCTATGAAGTGAAAGGGGAATTATCTGATCACTTTGATCCTTCCAATAATAGTGTCAGTCTTTCTAGTGATATTTATCATGGTACAACAATTGCCGCTTGTGCTGTTGCGGCTCATGAATGTGGTCATGCTATTCAATATCATGAAAACTATATGCCAATAAGAGTAAGAAATGCGATTATTCCATTATGTAATGTAGGTAACTATTTGGGATGGATTGCGATTATGATTGGTCTTGCTTTAGGTTCTACAAGGCTCGCTTTCTTAGGATTCTTCTTAATGTGTGGTATTTTAGCTTTCCAGATTATTACATTACCAGTAGAAATTAATGCCTCTAAAAGAGGACTTGCGATATTACAAGCACAATATTTAAATGAAAATGAGTATGCTGGTGCATGGCAGATGCTTTATGCTGCCGCATTGACTTATGTTGCTGGTGTATGTGCGACTCTTGCAAGTATGCTAAGAATTCTATTTATGATTTTAAGCAGTTCTAATAGAGATTCAAATTAATGAATCTCTTTTTTTTTTGTCCTAAATGCGCTATAATAGTGGCACTATGGAGGTCAATATGAATTATAATCCTGTCTTTGACAGTTGTACATATAAAAACCCTTCAAAAATACTGATATATTCAGCGCTTTTTGAAGGGCTTTTTGCTTAGAAAATGTGCTAATATTTTCCTGTCTTGGTATTCTTTATAATTTTTTTCATATTCTTCTCACTATTGATCTGATAGTCGGTCCTGAATCCGAATGCCTCATGAAGAATGTCGGTTTCATCATTTCTTGTATACGTTGGGATATAGCCACTTCCCTCAATGTGCTGGAAGTTATATCCTCTTAATGTATCAATGAGCTTCTCAATGGTTAGCTTGTTGCCTGTTCTGTTTTCAAGTATTCTGATGAACATCAGCGCAATGAAGCATGTGAGGAAGTGTGCTTTTATTCTGTTATCCTTTTGAAGATATACCGGTCTTGCCTTGAATTCAGATTTCATGATTCTGAATGATTCTTCAATCTCCCATCTTCTCTTATTAACTTCAATGATATCCTTTATATCATCCTCTAATGTAGTACACACTGCATAGAATCCATCATACTTCTCTTCTTCAGCTATTCTGCCATCATTCACAACTATTTCTATATTATCTGCAATCTCGCCATTTTCAGTATATCTGATCTCATCAAGGAATCTTGAAGGACTGTTAGGATTTTTAGCAGTTGTTTTTTTATTACTTTCAGCTGATTTTCTAGCTCTTTCGATCTGCCTGCTTCTGATGTATCTCTGGTAGGCTCTGTGTTTTGGAGAGAATGAAACAATGATTCTCTGTTCAATGCCGTTCTCATTGATCCATCTTTCCTTGTACCAGATGCCATCTTCATATGTATCACCTTCATCAACAGCCTTCATTACAGAAGAAACGTCTAGTCCATTACTATCACCTTTAGTCCATCCTTCTGTATTAAGCGCCCAGTCCTTTATGTGCTTCTTAATCTTCTTAAGAGACTGTGTAACGACATAAGAGCGTTCACCCTGTGTATTGAATTCTCTATTGTCATTAGAAGCAAGCCCTGCATCAGTGCATACAATGAACTTGGTAATTCCGAAATCCTTTATTATCTTCTTCTCAAGTGGAATGAGTGAAGGCTGTTCGTTCTCATTGCCAGGGAATATGACAAATGAAAGAGGAAAGCCATTACCATCCATGAGAAGTCCCATCTGTATGATAGGAAGTGGTCTGTGTTCCTTGGATTTACCATATCTGCAGCTGCCGCGTTCTTCCTCGATCTCAAAGAAATAGTTTGTGCAGTCATAATAGAGGACAGAAGTATTTCTCTTTACAACCTTCTTTGAATTCTCGTAAAGGAATTCCTGTATTGCATCGCACTTTTCTGCAAGAACATCAAGTGATCTGTAAATATCATGAAGCTCGAATGTAGGCTGTTCAATAAAGCTTTTGGAATCCTCAAAAGCAGAAAGCTTGCTTGACGGATAGATAATTCTTGAATATATGAGTCTTGATAGAATATCAGCAAGATCATATTCAAATTTATATTCATCCTGTATATCTCTGCAGATCTTATCAAGCTTAAGACTGTGAAATATATCCTGAAGGAAAAGATAGCCACCATTATATGATGTCTGCTTCATTGGTTCTAGAAGCTTTGACTGCGACAGAGAGATAAGGACAACGTCCTTGTCTCTTTTTTCTTCCTCCGTCATCTTCTTGGCAATCTTTTTTCCCCAGGCTATGACTTCCTCCTCGCTGTTATTATGTTGAGGAAGAAGTTCTTCCATAGTTCCTAGTTTCTTGACTACCTTTGAAGTAGATTTACCATTCTTTCTAAATGATTTCTGAATATAAAGTGATTTAGAGTTCTTTGATTTTGAAATAATCAGATTCATGAACATCATCTCCTATGTCTATTATAGCACACATTAGCCCATATTAGTACATTTATTTTAACGAATTTGACAATAAAAAAACTCAAAAGCATTGATATAATCAACGTTTTGAGCGATTTGGTTAGTAAAAAATTGGAGACAACTGTCAAACTCCCGATTTTAAGCAGTTCTAATAGAGATTCAAATTAATGAATCTCTTTTTTTTTTGTCCTAAATGCGCTATAATAGTGGCACTATGGAGGTCAATATGAATTATAATAAGAAAGACAATAATTGGATATATCGTGTAATTATCGCATTATTAGTGGTTATTCTTGTTTTTGTTTCTTTCTGTATGTTAAATATACATGTTCCTTATTTCAATCATGAAAATAACATCGCATTAGAAAGAAACAAGATTATTAATAAATATAAGCTAAACTATGATGATTATTTTAATGAATATAACAGCTCTAAGACCTACTATATCATTCGTATTAAAGATAAGAAGAAAAAGAAAGTTTACCAGGTCTACAATACTCAATATAAATTAGTAGATTCTTATAGTGGTTCTGTTGCAAAAAAGAAAGATGTCATTCATACAATCAATAATGAATATAAAGTAAATGTCACTGATTTAACAATAGGATATGAAAATGGAAATCTTGTTTATTTTGGTAAATACCAGAACGATGCTCATCTCTATTATTTCTATTATTCTTTAGATGAAGGAAAGTTTGTGAAATATTATCGCCTATGAGTACACAAATACTTACAGATTATCAATGTATAGACTTCAAGAAACTTCTCTTGCTGAAGGGAAAGTCTATAGGACTAACAGATCAAGAAACACATATATTATTGTTGATGATGACCTTGAGTGAATTAGGGGTAAGACCTATTTATCCTCAAAAAGTGGCTGAATTTTCTTCATTATCTATTAAAGATATTGATGATATCATGATAGGCCTTGTAGATCGTCATTATCTAGATAGAATTAATTTAAAAATTGATTTTAAACCTTTAGAAAAGCTATTGCTTGGAATAAAGGTTGAAAAGAAGGAAGAAGTAAACCTTGTAGAAGTATTCGAAGATGCGTTTGGACGTACAATGAGTACTTTGGATATTGAATATATCAATCAGTTTAAAAGAACTGGTTACGATGATGAGATGATTGTATCTGCTTTAAAAGAAGCCGTAAAATCAAATGCGCTCTCTTTTAGATATGTAGAGAGAGTATTAGAAAACTGGGCTCATTCTAAGAATTATATTAAGAAATATCAAGAAGAAGAGCCAGAGGTCAGTGAAGAAGTAAGAAATTATAATTGGTGGGAAAATGATTAAAACAAAACAAGATAGAATACTTAATACATTTGATGAGATGTTTCCTGATGCACGTTGTGTACTGAATCATTCTAATAACTTAGAATTGCTTGTCGCAGTGATGTTATCTGCCCAGACAACAGATGAATCAGTCAATAAGCTTACATCGCATCTTTTCCAAAAATATAAAACAGTAGATGATTATGCGAATGCATCACTGCCTGAATTGGAGTCAGATCTTCATTCTATAGGGCTTTATAGGAATAAGGCAAAGAATATCAAGGCTATGGCTATGGCCCTTCAGGCGCGCTTTAATGGCGTTGTACCAGCATCTCATGATGCTTTAATATCTTTACCAGGAGTAGGAAGAAAGACTGCCAATGTTGTTATGGCAGAAGGATTTGGTTATCCGGCTATTGCGGTAGATACACATGTTGAGCGTATCTCTAAAAGACTAGGATTTGCGAAACCAGATGATACAGTCCTCACTGTAGAAAAGAAATTAATGAAGACTATTCCTAAGAATAGATGGATTAAAACACATCATCAGATGATCTTCTTTGGACGATACCATTGTAAGGCAATGTCACCTCATTGCAAGGAATGTCCTTTAGTAGATCTCTGCAAAGAAAAGAATAAGAAACTATAAAAGAATCCTTTGTTTTGGGATTCTTTTTTCAATACACAAAAAAGGATTCCGTTTGGAATCCTTTTAATTATAAAGAAAACCATACGCTATGCGTATGGTCGAAAAAACTTTCAGAGATGGTGAGAAAAAAACCTCCAATAATATAATAAAAGTGGCTGGCAACCGCAAGAATTATAATCAGAGGAGGACTCTCAATGAGAGATGATAATACCTTATCACACACAACGTATAATTGCAAATATCACATAGTCATTATACCAAAGTACAGAAGAATGGTAATATACAGAAAATTAAGAAAAGATATAGGAGCTATTCTCAGAGCAGTAGCAGAAAGAAAACCAGGAGTTGTAATTCATGAGGCTGAGGCATGTCCTGATCATATACATATGTTGATGACGATACCACCAAAATATAGCGTATTGTCTTTCATGGGTTATCTGAAAAGCAAATCAATACTGATGATTTTTGACAGACATGCGAACATGAAATATAAATATGGAAATAGAAAATTCTGGGCGAAAGGATATTATTGTGTGACAGTAGGACACAATGAAGAAGCTGTAAAACGATATATAAGAAATCAATTACAGGAAGATAGACTTTCGGATCAGATGAGCATGAAGGAGTTTATTGATCCTTTTACAGGAGATAAAACTAAATGAAAAAACCCCTTTTAGGGGTTATAGGTAAACGTGTTGTGGTTGTCAGTCTTCAGTAGTCGAAGGACTCGCACAACGACATGCCCTTACAGGGCGGGTTCATACCACTGATTTTATCAGTGGTTATGATCATCATGTTGACATTCATCTGTCTGTACTGTAAAACGAATAGAACCAATATATTTAGATTCTCCACTTGCACTCTTTTCAGTGAAAGTAATCACATATGATCTACCACATGATAAACCACTGATTGTCGCACCACTGCCACAGCTTACTGTCTGACTATTACCATTACATGAAACTATCATTGTATGACCGCTAGGACCAGATGTGCTGACATTGACAGATGTTGCTGAAATAGTAGAACCATTCGCAACTGCTGTACCGTTCGCATTGACACTAAATCTTGCAGTACCTAGTTCACTTGTTCCGCTACTAGATAATCTCACTGACTTCTTATTAGAAGTTGTGTCACCGCTCTTTAGTTTATAATAACCAGTCACTGTATAAGTTTTTCCTGATTCAGCACGGTATTCAAGTGTACCGCTTGTTGAAGATAATGTTTCAGTTCTAGAAGAAGAACCATCACTGATTTCTACAACACAGCTGATTTTACCTTCAAATTCAGGATCATAAGAACCGAATGTGACAGAAATTGAATTGTTGGAATTTAAAGAAGCGTTAAATGATTTCAATTCAGGTACTTTATATTCATCTGCATAAGAAGAACCATCATCCACACCACTAGGGCCATGACCTTTAACAAACCATGCAGTAATAATCTTATCTGATGGTGTAGAAGAACTTGGAGAAACATAAGGATATGCACCCTTAACCATACGTGCCTGTTCAACACTGCTTGGTGTTTCGTAACTATTCTGTAACTTACGAGTTGCAAGCTTTTTCGCAATCTTTGCAGCAATAGCCTTTGCATCATTCATACCACTTGCAAGATACTTATGTTTCTTTGTAGATATTTCTCCAGGAAAACCATTCCAGCAAGCCCATGCATAATCAGGTGAATAAGCACATAACCAATGGTCTTTGTCCTTACCAGCAAGTGCAGGGATCGTTGCATCGAAGTTTGAAGTACCAGTTTTAGCACCAATCTGACTTCCAACATCGAATGCTGAATAACTGTTATTACTCTTAACATAGCTTGTCATAACCTGACGAAGTAAGAAAGCAGTAGAATCTTTCATACCTTCACTTGCCTGTTTCTGGATATCATCATCAACGTTGATTGTTTCACCAGTTGTATTAATGACAATCTTCTGGATTGTATGAGGTTTGATATAAGTACCACCATTTGAGATTGCTGCATAAGCGGCTGCCTGCATTGTAGGAGTTGTACCATATTTCCATCCACCAATGGCATAGTTCAAATTGAAATCTTCATCGTCCATGTTATAACCAAGACCCTTTAAGAAGCTTACAACTTGATTATTACCAACCTTTTTCACAACACTATTTAAAGTATGGATGGCTGCTAAGTTCCAAGAATTTGCGAGTGCATCTTCTAGAAGTACATCATCATGGTAGTTGTTATCCCAGTTCTTTGGATGCCAGCTGCCTTGAGTGAATTCTGAGTCATCTACTGTATGTCCACTAGACCAGTTCAGATATTCAAATGCTGTTGCATAGTCAATAATAGGTTTAATAGAAGAACCTGGCTGTCTTCTGTTTTTTAATGTATAAGCATAATCTAGATAAGTTGCATCTGAGTTATTCGCACGATAATTCTTTGCAGACATGAGGCCGATAATACGTCCAGTTTTTGATTCAAGTACTGAAGCAGCTGCCTGCATATCACGATCAGTGAATCTATAATTCTTACTTAATGATACATCATCAAGATACTGCTGCATATCATGATCCATATAGGTATAGATTGTCATCTTAGTTTTGTTAGGATCATAACCTAACTCTTTTACTTCTTGAGTAACACGATCAACATAAGAAGCATATTTACCATTTGTCTGAACTGGATCATTCTTTAAAATGTTTTCTACTTTTACGTTCTTCGCATCGTCTCTCTCTTTTGCAGTGATATATCCATGATCATGCATTAAGTTAAGAATGATATTTCTTCTTTTTGTTGCAAGAGTTAAATTCTTGAATGGGTCATATGAGACTGGTGAGTTAATAGTACCAGCAAGTAATGCGGCTTCTGGTAAAGTTAACTGATCAGGACTTTTACCAAAATAATAGTAGCTTGCCCCATAAATACCAATAGAACTATTTGACTTACCGAAATAGATCTTATTGAGATAAAGTTCAAGTACTTTCTGTTTAGTAGTCTGCTGAGTCGCTTCAATTGAAAGGATGACTTCTCCAACTTTTCTTTCAATTGTTTTTTCTGCATCTGGATAATATGTTTTTTTGATTAGCTGCTGCGTAATTGTAGAACCACCGGCAACAGTATGACCAGCTAAGATATTTGTCATAAATGCTTTGATAATACGTGGAATATCAAAACCATTATGTACAAAATAACGTGAGTCTTCTGCAGAAATAACAGCATCAATCATAACTTCAGGAATATCATCATAACTTACATATTTTCCAATTGAACTGCCATACTTGTAATATGTTTCTCCATCTTGAGAAACCTGAGAAGAGTAGGAAGTTGTTGTAAGATTATCAATATCAAAATTGCTGATTTGTTGATAAATCTTGAATCCAAGGTAACCACTACCGCTCGCTACAAGAACACATAATGCGATAATACATATTTTGATTGTTTTCTTTATTTGTTTTGCGTTCTTGGTTGATTGAACCTTCATAAAGTATCCTCCTTAAGGTAAAATTCATCGATTACATCTAAATAAGCCAATCTAGGCTGGTAGCCCTGCTTAATAAGATGTCCACTTTCTTTCACTTCATCATAACTTATATGCTGCTTCTTGTCATGAAAAAAGCGCTCTATCATAATTGAAGCATCCAGTAAATAGACTTCGCCCACAGATGTAAAGGCAATAATAATAAAGGCAATTCCTCCATGACGCTGCACACGTTCAAGATGATTGATCTGATGCTCTGAAATATTACGAAAAGGAAATCGTAATGATTTTGTTTCTTTGGCTTCAAAATCAATATATCTGCCTTTATAAATACCATTATAATCCGTAGTAGATGGCGCCTGGTAATATGCCTCAACTATACGGGCTTTATTTCGTGAAGGATAATCGACTTTTACAATCTGGATAGGCGTCGGTTTTTTATAGATGACAGCCTGATCAACAGATAAGTAATAGGTGTTAGATAGGTTGATGTCTTCTTCTAAGCTCATTCCACGAAAAGCAGTATAGTGTTTACTTGTAGAATTCTTAGGAATAGACACATTAACCGATGCCTTTTTCAGGTTTGGATAATTAACCATACTATTTCTCCTTTACCAAATCATTATAACATATTATTATTCAAAAAAAATGAAAAATGACTGAATCAGATTGATGAATAGGCAGAAAATCGCTAAGATATTCTGAGAAGGTGATAAAAAATGAAATATCGTAAATGGATTTGTATGCTATGTGCCATTTTTTTGCTGAGTGCATGTGCAACAAAAGAACCAGTCAAAGAAGAAAAGAAGAAAGTTGTTTCTATTCCACAGCCCACACTTAATACTGAAGATGTTTCTGCAGTGGTGATGGATGCTGATACTGGAAAGGTCTATTATGCAAAAAATGAACAGGAATCACGTTATCCTGCTTCTACTATTAAACTCTTAAGTGCTCTCGTTGCGATTGATTATTATAAGGATAATGACGAACTGACTACAAGTAATATTATGTCTTTACCAGATCGTGTATTTATTCATACAGCACCAGTTTATGATGGTGAAAGAATTCCTTTTAAAGATGTGATCCATGGAATGCTTTTAAAGAGTTCTAATGAAATGGCTCTTACCCTGGCCGAGAATTATAAGGGGGGCTATGATGGATTTATTGAAGCAATGAACAAGAGGGCTAAAAAGATTGGCTGTACGAAAGTAGATGTTTCTAATCCTCATGGACTAAGTTATGCAGATAAAGGATGGCTAAAAGAAACATGCAGTACAAAGGATATGGCACTTATTGCAAAAGAATTCTATAAGAATAAGAAATTAAGAAAAATCATTACTACAGAAAGCTATATCTTTGAATCCAATCCGAATCGTGAAATGAAGAATGTAATGATGACACAGAAAGATTCTACTTATTATGATAAGAGAGTTATTGGTGGTAAAACAGGCTTTACAAATCTTGCAGGCAGATGTCTTGTTACTTATTCTAAAGTAAAAAAGAAGACAATCATTACAGTTGTCTTTAAAGAAAACACACGTGGAGAAACTTATACAGATACAAAGAAGCTTCTTGACTATGTCAACGATTTATTAGCAGCATAAATAAAAATGCTGCTTTTTTTTAAGCAACATGAAGTAAAGTGCGAATTAGATCATAAAGATAAGGTTTATACTCTTCAATAGAACAAGGAATTTTATTTACTATACAGCTAAAGCATGTCGATCCAACAAGTTCTACAATAGTAAAGAATGTAATATCAATATTATTAATATCTAGATTCTCTCTTTCAATGCCATCTTTAAATAATTCATAAAGACTCAAATGATCTGTTTCTTCTAGAATCTTTGTAAGTTCCTGAGAATAAACACCAAGAGATAAATCTTTATTCATTAAAGTGAGAATTGTTGGATTAGCAACAAGGGCATTAATAACATGATCAATAATAAATATTAAAGAATCTGCAAAATGAGTAATCTCGTTATGTTTTTTTAACTCTTTCATTGCATTATTGAAAAGTTCGCTGCTGATTTCCTGAACTATCTGATTCCTAATATCATATTTATCTTTGAAATATAAATAAAAAGTACCTTTTGCGACTTTTGCTTTATTTACGATATCAGAAATAGATGTATTGTTAAAATTCCTTTCAGCAAATAGCGCAGTTGCACTTGCTAGAAGACGTTCCCTTTTTTCTTCTTTATTTTTCTCTATTTTAGATTTAATATCAGTCAGAGCATTCATATAAATACCTCCTTCAATAATTATACTAGCAGTTGACCGAAAGTCAATTTTAACCATCACAACTAAAAAGAATAAATTCATTGTGATGAATTCACTTACACTTACATTCTTTGAAATATTGAAAACGTATACATCGAAAAAGTGTGAATTTATCAACCAAATTTTAAAAAATTTTTTTATTTAAAACGCAAATATTTTATTGTATTTGGGAAATGATTATACTACCTGACTTTAGAATCCAGCATCTAAACATAGTGATAGTTTTAAAAAAGCAGCATGAAATTCGCTTTTGAATATCATGCTGCTTTCTTTATGTTATATAATTGAATGTCTTGCTGTTTCTTATATTTTATAACTGAATATTCTCTTTATTTCTCTTTCTGTCAGGAAGTAATTAGTAAGTGGAAGATCTGTTATCTTTGCTAAATCTATTATAAAATCACTTGACTGAGTTGTATTAATATATCTAGTTTCACCTCTAACTACCTGAAATCCTCTGGTGAATTTCATAATATCTGATGTGCTGTATTTGTTATTAAGCACCTTGAACTGCAGTATTCTTTCAAGAAGCACTGCGAGATAACAGATGAGGAAATGACCCTTGATGGTGCTTTCCTTCTGAAGAAATACAGGTCTTGCATCAAGATCCGACTTCATGACTCTGAATGATTCCTCAATACGCCACAGATTATGATATGTATCATAGATATCCTGGTCACTCATTTCTGTCTCGGATGTGACAAGAAGATTATATC
>NZ_JBHSEB010000088.1:0-17481 GCF_042651925.1 Catenibacterium sp. GCM10023432
GATACTGAGCCTTTCAGTAATGAAATGGTAAGAGCTACACCTATGCCTATTTCACTCAAGGAAGCATATTACGAATATCGTTATGGTATATTCGCTGAATAAGATAACCTAAAGCAACAATTTACTTAAAAAGAGCGTAAATAAATATTATTTTAACATATCGTATAATTGTAAAAAATCAATATCTGTATTAGCGGGAATTCCTGAATACTTTCCTAATAGATATTGTCTTCTTACGTTGTTGTTATCCCCAATTTTATTGTCATAATGAAGAATACATTGAACTTCTTTATTACCGTTATCTAATTCATTAATAACGTATATGCTATCTTTGGGTATGGAGTTTCCTTCCATTAATAGTGTATTGTGTGTTGTGAGAATTAATTGTCCTTCAAGTTTTTTGTATAAGGAAGTAACTAAATTTTTTACTAATAAATCATGGATACCAGTATCAAATTCATCAAGAACTGAAACAGATTGTGTGACAGCAACTAACATAAAAGGTAATTGCTGAATAATTGATTGTGTTCCAGTAGATTCAAGTGAAAAATCAATATCTCTAATTTTACCTGAAATCTTTTTGGATAACATCAAGGTATATTTGATTTCATCTTCGTCTCTTTCTCTTTTATAATAAGCTTTTTCGATATCTCTGTTAGTAAGTTTTAAGAAAGTAGTTAACATTTCTTCGGTTTTATCTAGTTTGTTTTCTTTTGAAATATCTATATGACCACTTTCATAATCACCGAGCAATTCATGAGGTAAATTCAGTACAGCTCTTTCTTGTCTGCTTCCAAATTTGATTTTACATGAAATTCTAGTTATAAATTTTATGAATTCAAAAAAATTATCAGAAATTTGATCTTTTAAGAACTGATCAGACTTATCGTGAATTTCATGTAACAATATTGAAAGAAAAGAGTGTTTACCCCAAAATTTATCTGTAGATTCTTTAATTGATTGATATGATGATTTGTCTAAAAAGATTTTTTCATTAATAGAGATATTAGAAGGGATGATATCAAAATATATACCTTTTCTTTTAGTGATAGTAAATTCTAATCTTTCATGAATAATCTGAGAATTATCAGTTTCTAAAAGATATACCCCTCTTTTACCTTTGATATTGAAGCCGAATTCAACGTGCATAGGTTCACTAGAAGATACAGTTTTATTTTCTTTAATGATTGTTTCTAAATCTTTATATCTAAATTTTAGAAATTGTTGTATTTTTTCTTTGTTTTTTATATCATCAATTTTTTCGGATAAGAATGCCTCCATTATATCACGCACATCCATTGTTCTTAATGTCTCTGATAACATAAAGAAAGAAGATGCTAAATTAGATTTACCTATTCCATTCTCTCCATAGATAAGAATTAACTTTTTGGGATTGTTGTGTTTGTCTAGTAAGTTTAATTCTACATCTTGGAGTGATTTGAAATTTTTTAATTTTATATATTCGAACATAAATAGTCTCCTCCATTTGGTATGGTATCACATTAATAATACAATGTAAAGATTATAAGGTCTAATTACTCTTAAAAAATAAGAAAAAAAGATGTATTTGATACTTTTCTTTTTAATTTAATATGCTATACTGTATATAGCAATTGCACAAATAGAGTGCTAAAATAAACGAAAGGAGACTTTATGTCAGAAAAGAAAAGTAATAGAGGTAAGGGTCCTAGCCCTACAACAAAAATGATTTTGTTTGCTAAATCAGGAGGAAGATGTCAATTTGAAGGATGCAATAAGTATTTATTAAGAGATGACATTACTTCGGAAGAACTTAATGATGCAAATATTGCTCATATAGTTGCTTCGTCTTCTAATGGACCACGTGGTGCATGTAACTCACATGAATTATCTGATGATATTAATAATCTGATGTTACTATGTAAAACGCATCATAAGCTTGTTGATGATAATCCAGAAGAATATACGGTTGAAAGATTAACGAAAATGAAGTTGAGCCAAGAAAGAAAAGTTAAAGAACTTTTAGATGCGATGCAGTATTCAGAAGCTTTAATTGTTACGCTAGAGAGTTCGATAAAAAAAGAGCAAATAGTGAAAATAGATTCTAAACAGGCAGTTCATGCTTTAAGAACCACTGCACATAATCCGTTTGATCATTATGAAACTCATATAAGATTCTCTTCTAATTCTAATTACAAAGATAGACAATATTGGCGAGAGGCGGAAAATCATTTAAACAGGGAAATTGACAATCTTATAAATGGATTACTACAAGAGAATCCTAAATTGACAATAGCTATTTTCTCTATTGCACCAATACCTTTGATAATGAAATTAGGGTATAAACTTGGTGATAAACGCAAGATACTTGTATTTCAAAAGTATAGAGAACCAGATACATGGGAATGGTTATCTGACAGTCAAACAAATTCTTTTTCATATAAAAAGATAAAAAGAGGCAATGGAACTAAAGTTGCTGTTATTGTTTCTGTTACTTCTGAAATAGATTTGAGCAGAGTTATGGCAATTGATGACTTTGATACTATTTATCACTTAAAGGCAGAAAATTATGGAGTAAATGCAATTAAGAGCAAAGAAGATTTAGGATGCTTTTGGAAGCAATATCAGAAATTGCTAGATAATATAAAGAATAATGATCATGTTGAAGATGTATCGTTATTTCCTGCAGTTCCTGTTTCTGCGGCATATGAGATGGGAAGAAGATGTATGCCACATACATATCCTAAAATCAGAGTGTACGATGAGTGCGAAGGTTTTTTTGAAACAATTACGATTGGAGACTAATATATGGATGAAAAATCAAATCAATTAAATATACTGCTTAAAAGAGTAGTAGATGAAATACGTATTACACCTAGTATGCTAGATAAAGCGGAGAGTAGTTATAAAGCGGTTGGACAATGGTTGATTGATGGTATCCCTGATGCTACTATCACTCCTCAAGGATCAATCAATTTAGGTACAACTATCAAGCCTGTATCAGATATAGATGATTATGACATTGATTTAGTTTGTTTGTTAAAAAATAGTCAGAACTATGAACCTAAGACTATAAAACATAAAGTAGGGAATAGACTAAAGGAAAATAAAAGATACCTGACCAAAATAAACGAGGAAGGTGAGGGTAAAAGATGTTGGAAGATGCAATATGATGAATTTCATATGGATATACTTCCTTGTGTTCCTAAAACGAAATATATCGAACCTTTTTCAACAGAGATACGATTAACACATAAAATATCATCGAATGTGTATGAAGATAGATTTAGTAATCCGTATGGATATAAGAAGTGGTTTGAATCACGCATGAAAGAAATATTGAAAACAGCAAAAGACGCTTATGCTAAAAAGAAAAACATCAGAGTAGAAGATGTTCCGACATTTAGAGTATGTACGCCATTACAAATGGCGATACAACTACTGAAACGTCATCGTGATATTTGTTTTGAACATGATAGTGATAATTCTCCTATTTCAGTGATTATTACTACATTAGCAGCAAAAGCATATAACGGTGAAGAAAATCTATATTTAGCAATATGCAATATCTTAAACCACATGGAAGAATACATAGAGATAAGAGATGGTATTTACTGGATTGCTAATCCCGTGAGTGAAGAAGAAAACTTTGCAGATAAGTGGCAAATATACCCTGAAAGAAAGTATGCATTTTACAAATGGCTTAAAAAAGCTAAACGTGATTTCATAACTTTGTCAATGAATACAGCGGGAATAGATTCAGTTGCATCAGAACTTGAAAAAATCTTAGGTGTAGCTCCTGTTAAAAGGGCTGTTAAAAAGTATGCAAATGATATGTATAAGGCTAGAGTTAATGGAAAGTTATATGCATCTGGGCTTACAGGGGGGTTAACTACTAAAAAATCATCAGATTCAACATTAGTTAAGAAGCATAACTTTTATGGTAAATAAAAGTTTTTTTTTAATGGGTTGTCTCTACCATTACAAGCGTGTTTGTTGAGGCATAAATATCCAGAATCTAAGGTATCTGTTAAGAAGGGCAAGCTTGTTTGGGAAGGAAATTTAAAACCTTCATCGCTTTCGCGTGAATATAAAGTCCAGTTAATTTGTGAAAGAAGGGACAATCCTAAAGTATTTCTGAAGGGTTCTAATATAAAGGGGATTGAGAGGGTTGATTTTCCTCATCATTATAAGAAAACTAAGCATGGAGTTTTACTTTGTTTAAACTATCCTGCAGAGTTTAATTATTCAATGAAGCTGACAGATACTATAATTCCATGGACATTGGAATGGCTCTGTTTCTATGAAATATGGTTATATATTGGCGAGTGGCATGGTGGTGGTCATTCTGTAGAATAAAACTTTTGAGAACTAACAGTGATTGCTGAAGATTGTTTGGCAGTCACTGTATCTATCTTATGAACTTTGAGAGGGGTGTTATGTAATGAAAGAACGTGTACTTATAAAGCAAAATGTTTTTACGAGTGTAATGTTTGGAGCTGTTTTTCTATTTATTCTTTTTGAAAGTGGATATTATCAAGATAATCTTTCAAAGATAGCTTTTGTAATATCAATACCAATTTTTGTACTATCCTTGATAAAGATAGGTATTGATATATCAGAAGATATTAATGATAGTATTACTTCACGTTTAAACGGGTATGAAGAATATCAATTTAATTACGTTGGTATTTTTTATGATACCTTAGAACAAATCAAAAATTCTAATGAGCATGATTTGAAAGATACAATTGAGAGTATTGTTTCAGAAAAACCTGATTCGGAATGCTATAAAAAAGATTTATTTGATTACTATCATCTGACAAAATATCGAGAGATTATAAGATCTATCAGGAGATTATTTTTATACGTATATTATGCTTTGCTGATGATAGTACTTACTCTTCTTTTATTGCATTCGGAACTATATCAAATGCTTGATAATGTAAAATGGTTTACTTCCATAAATATGAATTCTTTTACTTTATGGTCTTTAATAGTTCTTCTCTTTGAAATAATGATGAAGGACATGGTTGAAGATATTATATATGTAGTTATTCATAAATTCATTGGATTAGATCTTTGATGTGAATTTTTTCGCTCAATTTAAGAAAATAGTTTCTACTAGATTAGTAACATTAGCTTAACGTCTGATTTTATGCTTTATAGCTATCTAACTCAAGTCATGATTTTTTAAATAGTTGTAAAATGGCTTTAAAAGGTCAAGTGAGTATTATGATGACTGAAAACCAGGTAAAAAACTATTTAAAATTTAATGATATGGATTATGTAAATAAGCTTATTGAATCATTATATGAACATGAGGATAAAGACATTGATTCGTCTCATAAGGCATGCCCTATTTGTGGTTCAGTTCATTACAAAAATAACGGAAAGTGCAAGAACGTCCACCAGAATTATATCTGTTTTGACTGTCAAAAATCTTTTAGTGATAGAACTAATACCTTGTTCTGCTGGTCTCACTTCATGTTAAATCAGTGGATTTACTTCATTGGACTAGAACTATATAAAATGACTATAGATAATGAAGCTCACATCTTAGGAACAAGCAAGACAACCTGCCTCTATATGCGTTATAAACTATATCATGCAGAATCTGAAATCATGAGTCATCAAAAATTATTTGGTGAACTTGAAAAGATACACAATATAGAAGCATCACCTAAAGGGAACGTGCCCTCAAAATATGCCTAGATACTCAAAGAATAGAGGTAAACAGGCTGCATATAGAGTGATATCTCATCATAAGGGTGACATTGTCTGTACTACAGATGAAAATGATCATATGAGATACAGGTATCAGGTCTAGGGGGTGAATCATTCGATACATATAAAGTGAATAAAGAATACTTTGAAGATGTGGAAGAGTTCATATCAGATTCAAAGGTAAGCATACAGCAGCTTGCCAACTATCTTGAAGCAGTAAACAATAAGATAAAGACATCTACTTTGGAGAAGAGATATCTTACTGATGATGGTAAATCATTAGGAGCTGTCAGTGGGATGATAACAGAATTTAGTTTGATTATACAGACAACAAGAGATATTGGAACCGGATACATACAAGGTTATCTAGATTTCCTACTTCTTAAGAAGCAGGCTAAGTACACATTCAAGAGAAAGGAAATGGCTTTTAAGATTCCTAGAAGGATCTTTATTTGATATTATACTTTCATGTAGTAATTTACTAGGAAACCATTTTTATAATGATTAGACACTTCTCGTAGTGAGTAATTTATAACTGTTTAGAAATGCTAAATTTAGTGATTATAAAAGATTTGTGAAAAATAATTTATTTATTTTAGGAGAGACATATGATGAATGAAAATTTGTTGAAATTAATTGAACAGACACCGGAAATAAAAAAAAGATTCAAAACTGAATATATATCTATAATGAAAAGGGCTGGAGAGTCACCGAAGCAGACCCCATGTGAAAGAATACATAATGATGAACAATATTTACTATGGAAAGCTGAAATTGAAGAAGAACTTCAAACGCTTCCTGAAAGCAAAACAGTTAAAGATATATACAATCTTTTTTTAAAATGCAAAATAATCTTTTAGATGATTCAAGAGCATTTGCTGAATTGGAAGCTAAACTAAAGGTATTAGGAAAAAGAATATCAAACTCAGTACAGGAGGAAGATAGAATGAATAAACCGCATAAAATATTTATATCTCATAGTAGTAAAGATAGGGAGTATGTTGAAGCAATTGTAAGTTTTTTCGAAGATTTAGGATTAAAAGAAGAAAATATAATATGCTCCTCAGTTCCTCCTTATTGCATTCCACTTAACAATAACATTTATGAATGGTTGGTCAATGAGTTTCAGAATAGTAATCATTATGTGATTTATATCTTGTCAAAGAATTATTATAATAGTGCTTCTTCATTGAATGAAATGGGAGCAACATGGGCAATGAAACATGAATGGACAGGTTTGTTATTACCAGGATTCAACTTTAATCAGCTAGATGGATGCATTGATAAGGGAAAGATAGGAATTAAGCTGGACGATTCAGATGATAAGTCTTTAAAATATAGATTAACTGAATTGAAAAATAAAATCGAAGGTGATTTTAAATTAGAATTACTATCTGAATCAAAATGGGAAAGAAAAAGGGACGATTTTTTAAAGAAAGTATCTAGTATTAAAGAAAAAAGAACTTTGAACTGTAAGGATAAAGAGTAGAATCGCCAACATTACATAGAGATTAAGAATAACAATAATGTTAACACTATGTTTGTTGAGTCGGCATCTCTTTTAGTATATGCAGCTATGAGCGGGGATAATATACTTCGATGTTTTCTTTGACTGCAGCTTTTACAGTAAATGTATTCTTAGGGGGGTATTGCATTTATATTTGCCTATGCCTTAGCTGTTGTTATAGATGTAATCTATAAACACCATAGTGCAGATAATATCATCAGATGTGAAGGAATCATAGTCACTGCGTTTTATAGACTATAGGCTATTTTCTCTGAAGATATCAACTTTCTCTATCTTGTAGTTCGTATAAAAAATCAGAACATAGTTGTTCTTCATTGCTTTATTGTTAAATGTTATTGCATTTAGAAATTATTTATCTTGTTATATATTAATAAATGTAAGGTAGTGTATTTTTACTATGTTATTAGATACTATCTTTTTTGGGGGAGGTATATAGATTATGAAATTTGATTTATTATGTTTAATTGACCAAATAGATGAGGTCAAAGGTCATTTCCATGTTGTCGATAGTGTTTATTGTACAAAAATCAAAAAGATTCAAGATAGACCGCAGTTTTCTAAATGGAAACAAGCATTATTATTTGAACTTAATGAGGTTTATGATCGAACAAAAGATAATTATATAGGAAATACTTTATCGATTTTAAATACAGGGTTTAAGGGTTCAAAGGATGAACAGTCGTTTAATGAGTTAACTGGAAGTCTATTAGCTATTAAGAATAACATTAATAAGTATTATCCGACAGAAAGCAAATCCACGGTTAATGATAATGATAAAACCAAAGAAGTAATTAAAAGTCCAAAAATATTTATAAGTCATTCTAGTCTCGATAAAGATTATGTTTCAGATATTGTAGAATTATTAGAAGATTTAGGAATAAGAGGAAATCAACTTTTTTGTTCTTCAATACCAGGTTATGGTATTCCATTAGATGAAGATATTTATGACTACTTGAAACAACAATTTCAAGAGTATGATCTTCATATTATCTTTGTTCTTTCGGATAATTATTACAAAAGTCCTGCTTGTTTAAATGAAATGGGTGCAACATGGGTTTTACAGAAAAGATATACAACAATTTTACTTCCTGGTTTTGATTTTAAGGAAGTGAAAGGTGCTATCGATCCTACAAAAATCGCTATAAAGCTTGATGGAGATTCACTTGATGTTAAGGAAAAGTTAGGTCAACTAAAAGATTCTATAGTGCAAGAGTTTAGCTTAACTTCTATTTCTGATATTCGATGGGAGAAGAAGCGTGATGAATTTATTTCTAAAATAAATAATAATGAGTGTATTAATCATAACATTAGTGATGAAGCAATTGAACTATTATCAACTGCTTGTGCTAATAATGATATTATATTAAAAACGCTGGACTTATCTGGTGTACATATTCAAGTTAATGATAGATCATTTATTACTTCACAGAAAATAGAAGAAGTGACTAGATGGGAAAATGCATTAAATGAATTACTAATTGCTCATTTCGTTGAGGCTAGGGGTAATAAAGGTGAAATTTTTGGTGTAATAAAAAAAGGAGTTGACTTTTATAAACAGCTAGAATCAAAAGGTAACGGCAAAAACTAATGGATATTAAAGGGGGGGTGAAAGTCCATTCAATATGGTGAAATAAGTCTATACATTACGCAGGAAAAATTCCAATATACTTGCATTAAATATTTTAACCTCTTGGTTGCTGTCAAATATTGGTATAATCATTAGAGGAAAGATCTATTGCTAACGTAATTCTAGATAGGATAATCATTAGTTTTTATCTGACTAATTTATACGAAAAATCGTTACGTGAAGAATACTCTAAAATAAAACAGTAATAATGGATGAAGCATAACAACAATAAAATTGTGAACCTTTGATTTTAAAGGGAGGTCAATAGAAAACGCGCTTTAAATTATTGGTTGTTTCCATTAGAATTAACCTCATTTCGATCAGTTTTTTTTCACCAATTTTAGATAGTATATTGAGATTGAACCGATATCACGCTATAATATAACGATTTAGCAAAAGCTAAATGGGTGGCATGGGATGAAAAGGAGATTATTATGTATAATTATGTAACAAACAAACAATTAATAAGCAGAATGCGTTCCGGTTGTGGAGAAATTATGCAAGATCTATGTCATACCCTAAAGGAAGAGTATGATATAGGGGCAACATTTACTCTTGTTGGTAGTGGGGCAAGAAATCTAATACTTCAAAATGCAAATGAACCCATAGATTTGGATTATAATCTTAAAATAGTCAGAAGTGATGACTGGGATTGTAAATATATCAAAGAATGCGTTAGAAAAGCTTTTAATATTGTTCTTAGAAAGCATGGATGGAGAGATTGTGAAGATTCCAAATCCTCATTAACCACTAAAAAACATTATCTTTCAGGAAGTAAAACATTATTTTCAATAGATGTTTGTATCGTTTATGAAGATGAAGATGGAAATCTTTATCGTTTAATTCATAAAAAGACTGGTTATAATAATGTTAACAGTATTGCATATGCTGCTAGCATTTATCCTGGTCTTGTTACTAGAAGGCCTGTTAATGAATACTATTGGAATAAGGCTCCAAATTCTAGAAATATTAAATTTAAAGTCGATTATATTAAAAGTAATGGTAAGTGGGAATTAGTCAGAGAACAATATAAGAGTATCAAGAATAGATACTTAACACAAAATGATCATAATCATCCTTCATTCATTTGTTATATTGAAGCGGTAAATAACGTATATAACTCAAGAAAATATTGGAAGCAATAAACTGTTAAGAGTATTTTTAGAAAAGGGCTTGAACTTAATTAATGGATATTATATATTTGTCTATTCCATTTTGAAATGGAGGGAATATAAATGGAAAAACTATGTGTAAATACACTTAACGATTCAAAATACAGCGCATTAATCACAGCCCTTGATTATGAAATATTAGTAAGCAAATATCTAAAACAGTTATCATTTAAAGCTTATCCAAATAAACCTAAACACGTACTTATAGATCTAGCTTTGAAAACAGTAATAGATAAATATAGATTTGTTCAATTTGATATTAATGAATCAGGAAAGATAGAATTAGATAGTTATAAGTATGTTTCACTTAATACATTCTATGAGACTCTAGCAAACAACTTTCTTAAAGATAAGAAAGAAATAGTATTAAACTCTATTCTGACTGATTCACAAATAAATCAGCTATTGAATTTTGATTACTTTCATTGACAACTCACCAATCTGTGATATCTTATAGATAAAGTAAAGGAACAGTAATATTCTCGGTGTACAGGCACCGTAAAAAGTCGAATTCAAGAGGTAGAATTCAAAACAACCTCGTCCGAGTATACATTGATAAAATATATGAGTCTTGCAGTTAGGAGACAAACTGTAGGCAGGAGATAGTCTTAAAAACAATCTCGTCCGAGTATATATCTAATAGATATATGAGCCTGGCGACCAGGATAAAACCTGTAATTCTTATACTATGAGCAGGATAAGTTCCTGCTCTTTTTATATATCCATCTATCCTATATCAGCTCCTCTATCTAATGCATATAGTAATCTTAGACTCTCTATTTACTACAGATAGTAATCTTAGTACTAAAATCACTATATATAGTTATTTTAGTCTCTCATTCTCTATATAATAGTACCACTATTTCTATCCTTCACCTATATCTCAATTTTACTAGACATAATCAACTAAATATGGCATAATACATCACTGTACGAAAGGAAATGTAGACTATGATATCAACACATAATGTATCACTCAGATACGGAGATCGCGCTTTATTTGAAGATGTATCAGTAAAATTTACTGATGGAAATTGTTATGGGATTATTGGTGCAAATGGTGCTGGTAAATCAACATTCTTAAAAATATTATCAGGTGAAATAGAACCTAATAAAGGTGAAGTTATTATTGAACCTAATAAGAGATTATCTGTTTTAAAACAAGACCACTTTGCTTATGATGACAACAAAGTAGTAGAAACAGTCATCATGGGTAATAAGAGACTGTTTGAAATCATGCAGGAAAAAGAAAAGTTATATGCTAAACCAGATTTCAATGATGAAGATGGTATTAAACTAGGAGAACTTGAAGGTGAGTTCGCAGACATGGATGGTTGGAATGCTGAAAGTGATGCTGAAATCATGCTAAATGGTTTAGGTATTACAACTGAATACCATGATATGTATATGAGAGACTTAGATGGTAATCAGAAGGTTAAAGTATTATTAGCCCAGGCTTTATTTGGAAATCCTGATATTCTGTTATTAGACGAACCTACCAACCATCTCGACTTAAAGAGTATCAGATGGTTAGAAAACTTCCTATTAAACTTTAAAAACACTGTCATTGTTGTATCACATGACCGTTATTTCTTAAACAAAGTATGTACACATATTGCTGATATTGATTACAGCCGTATTCAGCTATATGTAGGTAACTATGATTTCTGGTATGAATATTCTCAGATGCAGATCCAGCAGATGAAAGACCAGAACAAGAAAGCAGAAGCTAAGAAGAAAGAATTAGAAGAGTTCATCGCTCGTTTTAGTGCCAACGCTTCTAAAGCAAAACAGGCCACTTCTCGTAAGAAGTTATTAGATAACCTAGAAATGACTGATATGAAACCATCACTAAGAAGATATCCATTCATCGGTTTCAAACCAGGTAGAGAAGTAGGAAACATTGTATTAAATGTAGAAAACTTAACTAAGGTAGTAGATGGAGAAACACTTATTAATAATGTGTCTTTCTCTATTCTTCCAAATGAAAAGGTGGCTTTTGTTGGAGACGATAAAGCAACTGAAGCATTCTTTAAGATCATCATGGGAGAAGACAAAGACTTTGAAGGTTCTTATAAATGGGGTATTACGACTACTCAGTCATATTTCCCTAAAGATAATTCAGCATTCTTTAATGATTGTGAATTATCTTTATTAGACTGGTTAAGACAGTTTACTGATGGTAGTATGTATGAACAGGAATTAAGAGGATGGTTAGGTAGAATGTTATTCTCTGGTGATGAAGCATTAAAGAAAGCGAATGTTTTATCAGGAGGAGAAAAGGTAAGATGTATGCTTGCGAAAATGATGATGCACGATGCAAACGTCTTAATCTTTGATGAACCTACAAACCACCTTGATCTTGAATCTATCCAGGCACTAAACCAGGGCTTAATGAGATTCCCAGAAAATATTCTATTTACTTGTCATGACCACCAGTTTGTTCAGACAATCGCTAATAGAATTATCGAATTTACTGCAGAAGGCACAATTGACCGTCTTTCTACATTCGATGAATATTTAGAATACAAGGACACACTTGAAGCATAAGAGCGGATTAAACCGCTCTTTTTTCTTCTTAAGGCTAGGTTTTTATACGATGAGGATGTTAGTACCTGTGTCATCCTATAAGGCTTAGAATAGCTAAAAATCATTTTCTAAATCTGAAACTCACTTATAAACAGATTCTAAAAGTATTATCATATTACATATAGAAAATAGGAGGATAACTTAATGGGTAAACTATTATTAACTGGTGTTGATGGAAACTTAGGTCAATTAGCTGCCGACGTATTACTTACATTAGAACCAGTGGAAAACTTAATCTTTTGTGGTTATAATGAAGAATCACTCAAGAAATATGCTGAAAAGGGTGTAGAAACACACGTAACTAACTTTAATAATCCTGATGGATTAGTTGAAGCATTTAAAGGGGCTGATGCTCTTGCATTAATTTCTATGCCATTTGTTGGTGTTAAAAGACAGAATGCGCATAAGAATGCTGTAGATGCAGCTAAAGCAGCAGGTGTTAAACAGATCATCTATACTTCTTTAGTCAATGCTGATGATGAAACAAACCCATCAGTAGAAAAGAAAGACCATATCTATACTGAAAAATATATCCAGGAAGCAGGTCTGGACTATCAGTTCATGAGAAACTCTCAATATGCTGAAGCAATGGTTACTAACTACTTTACTTATGCTCATATGAATGCACCACTTACTAATTCACAAGGTGATGGTCTAATGGCTTATATTTCTCGTAAAGATTGTGCTAAAGCATTAGCTTATGCATTACATAGATCAAATGAATTCCACCATAAGGTATGGAATATTAACGGCTTAGAACTAATGACTATTTCAACATTCTGTGCTATTGGTGATGTAAGTACAGGAAACCATGTACCATTTGTAAATGTCACTGATGAAGAAAACTATCAGATTTGGGATGCAATGGGTGTCCCTAGAACAACTGATGGCGTATTCCTAAAGGATTCAGAAGCACCATTCTCTTCAGATGGCATGGTTACATTTGCACAAGCTATTAGAGAAGGTAAAATGGATATTCATACTAAAGACTTCACTGAACTAACAGGAGACACACCTATCTCTGTAAAATACATGTTTGATCATAATGAAGAATTCCAAATCGGTGAAAGACATTCTCAAGACAAATAAACTATACACTAGAGCGGACTAAACCGCTCTTTTTTCTTCTTAGGGCTATTTCTTATACGATGAGGATGTTAATGCCTTTATCATCCTATAAGGCTTGGATGGAGCAATTTAGCGGTTAAGTAATATTTGAATTGTTTGTTCTGATACACTTAATCAAATAAGAAATCCTGACTGCAATAAATTGTATAGTCAGGATAGTTATAAAGGTAATCAGTTAATATTTAAAATTAATATAGAGAATATCTTCTTTATCGAATGATACCATTAGCTTGAATTGAAATACTTCTTTTTTGTATTGTTTCTTAATTATTTCTATTGCCTCATCTTTTGGATAAAGTGCACCCTTCACATCATAAAAGCCATTATACGCTCTAAATTCTCTTAGATATTCAATACATTCATCATTTGTCAAATCAATATCTTCTTTGCTGATGATTTGTGCATTAAACTTAAAGTCATCTTTATTAAATAAGATTGGAATTCTTATTTCAGAAGTATCAATATAGTTCGTATTATCTTCTATATCTTTAATAGGAGATGAAAAATCTTTGCATTGAGAATAAGTTAAATACTCATTAAAATTAAAATTTCGTGCATTGTAGTTATTTCTAAGATCTAATAATTCTGTTAAGTTTAGATTCTCCTTTGTTTCTACAGTTATTTTTGTAGCATATGAGTTAATAGCATAATGAACTGTATTTATAATAGCAGCTTTAAATTTCTTAGCCGCAAAATTATTAGTTATCCATTTATTCTCTTCAATGTTTGAAAACTTGAAGTTGTTCGTTATTGTGCCTTCAGTCAGTTCTATTTCCCAACCAAACACTTTTTCTTGTTCCATGAGATTACGTAATTTATTAGTAATCTCATCAACATTGCATTCTTGTGGTACTTCTTGAATTTGATTGATTTTTTTCTTTTCTTCATTTATTGATTCAAACAATTCCTTTTCAGCATCATCATTAATCGAATAATTACAATTAAGTAACTGAGCAAACTGATTGCATTGATTATGGAACTCTTCTTTTATTTTCTTAGTTGATAAATCGAATTTATCCCAAATTACGTTTACAACTTCATCTCTCACTTTGTCCCATTCATTAAATAGTGCAAGAAATGATACTGGTAGCAATCTTGTATAATAGATCAAATACAGCATTAATAAGAATTCTTTATTAAAACTATCTGTCCATACTGTATTCTTAATACATAAATAATCAGAAATAAAAAAATCAAATGATTGTTCAATTTTATCCTTTTTTTCTATTCTCTTGGCTACAGCAGGTACAATAGCTTTAATATGATCCGCGGATAAATCTGAAAACTTAAATCTCTTATTTGTTTTATCAGAAATGGTTAATAGAAATAAGTCTTTCAAACTATTTCTATAATCTTCATTTAACAGTTCTTTCTCGCAATATATATAGGAGTAAAACTTTCTAACATATAGGATACGGTTAGAGGAAATATGTCACCGTTATAATATCGATTGTTTAGATAAACATTTTTTAAAATCAATTTATAGATGTATTCTCTTTCTTTGTAATTTTCGTTTTCCAAAACATATTTCCTAAATATATCCAACAATGTTTTACTTTCTGCAGATACAATGGAATCGTTAGATGTTTTCCAATAAAACTGACTTAACTCATAGAAATAATTATCAATCAATTGATTTTTGACTTTTTCTGTACTTAATTGATTATTAATTATACTTACAAAGTATTTATACAATATGTATTCAATTTCAATGTCGGTTATTTTATTATCGCTATATTCATCGATGTAACAAATCTTAATGATTTGATTAAAGTAGTTATTGTTTAAAAGGGTTTTATCATCCCAAAACATCATATTTTCTATAGGAATTATATATAGGTCTTCTTTTCCTGCTTTTTCTAAACGGGTATGGCTTGAGAATAAAATAATATCTTTTACCATCTGGTTATAACCAAAGTTATTCGCTAGTGGAATAGCAATTTCTCTTAATCGATTAAGAAGTACCTGATATACTTTATCATTCTCAGTTAAGGTTTTATTTTTTTCATTGAGTATGACTATTAATTCACTGACTTCATCTACTTTTTCTTGATTTTGAGCTTCAGTAAAATACTTCAATGAATTAAATAATCGAGTTATTTCTCTTTCATACTTTTCTTGTGCTTCTTCTCCATTTTGAGCTATATTTTGTTTTATGTAAGTTTCTACGATTTTATAACAGTATGTTTCATTTGTGATTATTTTGAATATAATTTTTGCCATTAGAGATTCTAAGTAGATTTCTGCTAACATCAGTGCAGTTATAGTGTTGGCCAAAGACATTTTATATCCAAAAAAGAATAGAATAGTAGCAAGTGCCATAGATTTGAATGATAAACATAAATAATTCTTTAAATTAAGAGGGGATTCATCGAATAGAATAATCTCTTTTAACTTATATCCATAATAAGTCTTCTCTAATTTGTCAGATATTAAAGCTATTAAAGAGATACATAAAACAGCAACAGTAACAATAGCGTTATAGATAGAGGAAACATATGATTCAGTAACTGTTATAAATGTATTTCCTGTAAGGTTAACGTATATATCTATTAGAAGTCCTGCAATAACAAAAATATAAATCAGTTTATCAGACGTGTATTTTTCTGATTTCTTCTTTTTGTTTTCTTCTTTGTTTTCCATAAAATGCACCACCTGTTTGATAAGTATTGATTTAATTATAACAGATAATGAGTATTTTTTCATACAAGTCATTATTTGTCTTAGCCTCTCTTAGTTGATTATTGTTCTACTTCATTTATGGAAAAAATGAAACTACTCAAGGTGTGTACCACATTCATACTCTCTCTTGTTTTAATACAAACCTACATACAGTTCTTATACGATGAGTAGTCTAATATCTTTCTCTTCCTATAAAATAGCACTTGTTACTGATTTCTTTTCTGTAAGTATGGAAATTCGCTCATAGATGCTATAGAAAAAGAACAACCGGATATACTTTTACTAGGAGAGGATAAATATAAAGCGGATAAAGATTATTTTGAAGATATGGAAGAGTTCATATCAGATTAAAAATATGCATAAAGCAATTTTCTAACTATTTTGAAACAGTAAGTAATAAGATAAAGGCATATCCTTTACAGAAGAGAAAGAAAATAGTGTTCAATATTACGAGTTTCATTAGTTTTTTTAGAATAAAATAACCAAAGCATAATTTAAATAAAAGATTTAAAAAACTATCAAAAAGCATTGCTTTGCCCCGAGGGCAAGGTTGTATAATCCCAATAGGAGGTGATAATAATGGGCTATAAAGTTAAGTGGGTTGAAGATAATTTAGGTGTCACACGAAAGGCTCTTAGAGGATTTGAAAAAGCAGGACTTATGCCAAAAAATAGAAATTCTCAATATAGAGATTATGGCGATGATGATTTGGATTGTATTTGGATGATTAGAGTCTTGCAAGGTATGGGATACTCAATTAAGGAGATTGTAGAAATGTTCTCTGATAAAGAGTTCGATTTTGATTCTTCTATATCTAAGAAGATAGCGGAGCTGGAAGAGAAAAAGGAAGAATTAGAACGTCATTTGGGATATGCTAAGACTATTAAATTAACCGGGCGTTTGCCATCACGACCTAAAAGGATGGGAGATGTAAAATTTGAAGATTTTCAGAGGGATGCTATCGATAAATGGAATATCTTAGTGTTAAACCGCAAACTCTACCCATAATAAAAAGTAATAAAACCGCAAATTAAATTAATAAACAGGTG
>NZ_JBHSEB010000089.1:0-2330 GCF_042651925.1 Catenibacterium sp. GCM10023432
GAGATGACGTATCTGGTTTTGAGGGATCCCTCGAGGATCTGGCGGCGATAGCATGATGGACACACCCGTTTCCATCCCGAACACGGAAGTTAAGCATCATAACGGCGACGATAGTGTGAAGACGCGACAATAGCAAGCTGCCAGGTCCTTTTTTTATGCCTTCCTTCAGGAGGGCTTTTTTTGTGCGAAAAAAAAGGACCGACAAGGTCCTAATGTACATGGAATACTTGGATCAATAAGATCCAGGCTAAGCCATAGTATGTAACAACGGCAACTAAGTCATTGATTGTAGTAATTAAAGGCCCTGATGCAACAGCTGGGTCAACCTTGATTTTATGGAAAAACATTGGAATGACTACACCAACTAAACTTGAGAAGACCATAGCTACAAATAATGAAACACCAACACATCCAGATAAGATGAAGGCATCCATAAATGGTCTATTCTTGGCTAACATAATATAGAATCCAATAAATACAAATGATAATAATCCTAGGATTGTTCCATTACTTAAACCAATATTTAATTCTTTTAAGGTGAATTTGAATTTATCTTTAGCGGAGATGTTCTCATCAACAAGTAGTCTAATAGTGACGGCAAGTGACTGTGTTCCTACATTACCAGCCATATCTAAAATAAGTGATTGGAAACATACAACAATCGCAATCTCTGCAACAACTGATTCAAATAAACCTACTACAGTGGAAACAATCATTCCAAGGAATAAAAGAAGAATTAACCAAGGAAGTCTTTTCTTCATACCATCTTTTACTGTTTCATCTAGATCTGATTGTTCAGTCATACCTGCTAGCTTAGCATAATCTTCATCCTGTTCATCTTCGACGAAGTCAGTAATATCGGTAGAAGTGATAACGCCAATAATTTCATTATTATCGTTGAGTACAGGGAATGAATCTTCTTCGTATTCACGAATTTCATCAATACATTCACTGATTTGTTCGTGTGCATAAACATGTGGATAAGAAGTTGCGATAATTTCTTCTAAATCATCATTTTCTCTAGCAACAATTAAATCCTTTAAATCAATAGCACCGTAATATTGATTATGATCAGTTACATAAATTGTATTGATATTATCGTGTGTACTAGATTGTCTTATTAGTTCCTTCATTGCTTTTCTGATAGTCAAACCACGTTCGATTGAAATGAAGTTAGTTGTAATTTCATGACCAATCTGATCAGGATTAAATGATTTAATTAATAAGATATCCTCTCTTCTTTTTACATGTAAATAAGGAAGGAGACGGCTCTTAGTTTTTTCATTTAAGTTTTCTAAGATATCGACCGCATCATCTAGGTCCATCTTATTAAGAAGCGTTGCGTACTTTTTATATCCAAAGTCCTGAATATAATCTTCTGGATCTTCAATATAACCAATAATAGAAGATAATCTTTTTATATCAAAATAATCAAAGAATAATTTTCTTTCTTCTTTTGGTAATAACTCAAATGCTTCTGCAATATCCTTGTCATGATATTCATCTAATAGATTTCTCTTTTCTTCAAGTGTATGTTCTGAAGAAATAATGTGCAAAATATCCTGCACATAATCATTGCTGTATTTTCTTTCTGTCATGATGTATTCCTCTCTTTCATAATATGATTATGATGAGCAAATACCAGTGAAGTTCTTAAAAAATTAGATAAACAGTCACTGGAATTTGATCGCTTTTTCTATTTATTATGTGTTGCTCGTGACTGTCCATCTAAACCACCTCTTTTCATTGTCCATTTCTTTTTATAACAAAATCCACCAAAAAAGTAAAGTGAAAAAGTACCCTTTACATCAACATTTATTTCATACTTTTTAAGAAAATGGAAATTTTTTTCAAAAAAGACTTTACAAGTGTCAGTATTTTAGGTATTATAGACAGGCAGTCCGGGAGACGGGCTGAGACAGAACATTGAAAACTGAACAGATACACGTCAGATTTATTTGAAAACATTTAATTGATGAGCTGAACATCAGCTCTTCACATATTTCGTGGAGAGTTTGATCCTGGCTCAGGATGAACGCTGGCGGCGTGCCTAATACATGCAAGTCGAACGAATCTCTTTTAGAGATGAGTGGCGAACGGGTGAGTAATACATAGGTAACCTGCCCCTGTGCGGGGGATAACAGGAGGAAACTCCTGCTAATACCGCATAGCCATGAGCACCGCATGGAGCTCATGCCAAATATCCTTTATGGGATAGCGCAGGGATGGACCTATGGCGCATTAGCTTGTTGGCGGGGCGACGGCCCACCAAGGCAACGATGCGTAGCCGGCCTGAGAGGGCGGACGGCCACATTGGGACTGAGACACGG
>NZ_JBHSEB010000090.1:0-60100 GCF_042651925.1 Catenibacterium sp. GCM10023432
CTAAAAGACTTGTGACAGTCAAGACAGATATATCTCTGATGTCCGTTCTTATCTTTTCCATTCTTCTTGAAATGAACTGAACCACATATAGGGCATGCCTTATGAGATGGATCAATGTCTTCATCATCCTGTTCATATAATGATTCGATAAGTTTATTTACATAATCCTTATCCTTAGATCTTAAATAGTTTTTTACCTGGTTTTCAGTTATCATAGCACTCACCTGACCTTTTAAGATCATTTTACAACTATTCGAGAAATGATGATTTGAGTTAGGCGGCTATAAAGTAGAAAAATAGGCGTTAAGCTAAATTTAATGATCTAGTAGCAACACTTTTCATAAACTTAGCGATATTATTTAGCTTTAAAGAATCAAGTAAATAATCATAATTATCCGATAAAGCATCTATCTTAATCAATTTCTTACCTGTTTGATCATATAAGATCATTGCGTCTTTCTTATCAATAACTACCTGTCCAATACCAGTGATACATAATACCTTCTTAGCATGAAATACTCTATGTATCTCTATTAGAGACTCATTAACTGATACACCCCATATAGATGCCCAGGCCACGCCATATAAACCAATAGCCCCAAAGATAGAAGAAACATACAGATGTCCCATCTCTACTGTTTCATTGCCTTGCAGATAGAAATAACTAAATACAAGAAACATAACCATTCCTAGAATGAACTGTGACATACAGGCATACTTCAACACCGCTAGCGCTTTACTCTATAATGTGTAGTACTTATGTCCTCATCAATTGTTTTACTAGAAAAATGAGATATCGCTTCACCGATAACACCTAACACAATCGCAATAATTATGTATCTAATTATAGTTTCTATCATATCTGTTCACCTCTTATACATAAATTATATTGTATCAATTAATATACTACAAGACACAAAAGATCCCCTAGGATCTCCTAGAGGATTCTTATTAACCCCAGACTTCTTCTGCGATTTCTTTTACAAGCTTTAATTTAGCCCATTCTTCTTCTGTTAGTTTATTACCAATCTCACATGATGCAAAACCACATTGTGGACTCAAAGAAAAACGTTCAAGAGGAATATACTTGCTTGCTTCCTTAATTCTCTGAATTACTTTTTCTTTATCTTCTAATTCTGGACGTTTAGTAGTGATTAATCCTAAGACAACCTTCTTATCACCAGATACTTTTGCAAGAGGCTTGAATCCTCCTGATCTTTCATCATCATATTCTAAGTAGTATGCATTCACATTTTCTTCACCAAATAATAAATCAGCCACACCATCATAAGCACCCCAACTAAAGAAAGTAGAATGATAATTACCATGACATACATGTGTATTGATTTCTAAGTCCTTTGGACTTGCTGCAACAACTTCATTGTTAAGTTTTAATAATCTCTTTTTATAATCTTCTAATGCATCACCAGTACGTCCTGTAAGCCACGTGCAAGCTGTGGATTGACCATACCACCCCAGACGCAATCATCAAACTGCAATACTCGACATCCTGCATCATAGATTTCATGGACAAACTCGATATAATCCTTAACTACATCAAAGGCAAAAGCCTCTTCATTTTCATAAATACTTAATGTATTTCTAAGTAACTGTGCTCCCGTAAAGTAAGCATAGAACTGTCCTGGTGAAGGAATAGTCTGTTTGGCTAATGTATTTTCATCTTCAAACTGTTTTACAAATCTGAAATAATCTACAAAAGGATGATGATCACAGCTGATCTTTCCTGTGACATAAGTATCATCAATCATTGCTGCTTCACCATCAAATGTTGTATTACCTTCTATTGTCTTTTTGTGTTCTACACCATTAAATCCCCACATAAAATCTAAATGCCATGTAGAACGTCTAAATTCTCCATCGGTGATTGTATGATAACCTAATTCTTTAATCTTAGTAATAAGTTCTGCAATACATTCATCTTCTACCTTTTTTAATTCTTCTAGATTAATTGTATTATTCTCAAAATCTCTTCTCGCCTTCTTAAGTCTTTCAGGTATTAAGAAACTACCTGCATAATCATATGTATTCATTTTAATTGTCTCCTTTTTTTTCGTGAGTTCATTGTATCAGAGATATTCTGAAAGTAGAAATACGTATAAATGTATGTTCGTTATAGATTAAGGCTGTGGATACGATACATCAGCAATGTACTCGTATTCAAAAATAGAAAACATATTATAAGTGTTATAATCCCTTTTATACCTAGAGTATGCATAGAACTCACTAAAGGCATCATACGAACAATTGAATAGGCGACATTAAATTCTATTAATATGCATGTAGATTGTTTTCTAAATATATACTGTAATATAATCAAAACAATCATTAATGGTAATGAGGTTTTAATAACAGATAAGATTATTTCTTTATACATAGTAATCACTCCCTGTTTATTATTATGACTACTAATTTTAAGAGAATTATGTGATTTATAACAGAAATGTAAATTGTATTGATTATTCCATTATAAAACCGATTATAAGGTTTTCTCATTGAAGAAATGAATTATATTTTATACACTTTTTTAAACTTTTTTCTTAAAGACCCTTGCAATTATCTAAAATCCATAGTATATTATACGAGTGCCACGAAGCAACGGTTCCATAGCCAAGTTGGTAAGGCAGAAGACTGCAACTCTTCGACCATCGGTTCAAGTCCGGTTGGAACCTCCATACGTGTGCCCTGGTGGCGAAACTGGTAGACGCACAGGACTTAAAATCCTGCGGACTTCAAACTCCGTGCCGGTTCGATTCCGGCCCAGGGCACCATCTTTATAAACGGGAAGTAGCACAGCTTGGTAGTGCACCTGGTTTGGGACCAGGGGGTCGCAGGTTCAAATCCTGTCTTCCCGACCATTTATTGGGGCCTTAGCTCAGCTGGGAGAGCGCCTGCTTTGCACGCAGGAGGTCAGGAGTTCGATCCTCCTAGGCTCCACCATTTTTATTGGTCTGGTAGTTCAGTTGGTTTAGAATGCCGCCCTGTCACGGCGGAGGTCGCGGGTTCGAGCCCCGTCCAGACCGCCAATTGGTTCCGTAGCTCAGTCGGTAGAGCAGAGGACTGAAAATCCTCGTGTCGCTGGTTCGATTCCGGCCGGAACCACCATTTTACTTATGATGCAGGTTTACCCAAGTTCGGCTGAAGGGATCGGTCTTGAAAACCGACAGAGGATTAACGTCCTGCGGGGGTTCGAATCCCTCAACCTGCGCCATTAATAAATATAACTCAGGATTCTTTCCTGAGTTTTTTTGTGCATATTTCAAAGACTATATTTTAGAGGTTCTTATTAGACAAGATAAGTATTTTAGTTATCAAACTATCGATGCTTATCCTTTTTAATTACTCCCCTATTCTTTGAGACAAAGAAAAAAAGCTATCAATTGATAGCTTCTTAGAAAATGTTGAAATATAATAGACAAGCACAGATACTTGCACAAATTGGAGCAAGTACTGGTACCCATGCATAATCCCACTGAGAAGTTCCCTTGTTCTTAATTGGTAAGATTGCATGTAAGATTCTTGGACCTAAGTCACGAGCTGGGTTTAAAGCTGGACCTGTAGGGCCACCAAATGAAGCAACTAATGCCATAACTAATAAACCAACACCAATGAAACCAGCACCCTGATTACCATGTTCAAAAATTGGTGAATGAGTAATAGATAATGCACAGAAGAATAAGATGAATGATCCGAAGAATTCGTTTAAGAAACCATTTAACTTATTCTTTGTTGCATCAGTAGTTGAGAATGTACCTAAGATTGCTTCAGGATTTTCTGTTGAGTCATAATGAGGCTTGAAGCAAAGATAAACAATGAACTGACCTACGATAGCACCAGCGAACTGTACTAAGATGTAAGGTAATACTTCAGCTAATGGTACATCACCTACAACAGCAAGACCAATAGTGAATGCTGGGTTGATATGGTTACCAGAAATTTTACCAATCATAAGAGCTGGAATCATAACGGCCATACCATAACCGATTGCAATGACGATCCATCCACTGTGGTTTCCCTTTGTTCCCTTTAATTCCACGTTTGCTACTGAGCCGTTACCAATCATAACCATGATTGCAGTTCCAAGGAACTCAGCAATTAGACGAGTAGTTAATGAAAATGTCATAATTGTCCCCCTATTTAATATTTAATTGTGTTTAATGACATTTGGATTATAAAACCTGTATTTCAATGTGTCAACATGTTTATAAAATGTTAATGCTTACAATCGTTTTTTTGTGCATAGGTGGCACATTATTTCTATTTTTGGTATAATGCACAAAGGAGGGTTTGTTATGTTAGAGATTAATACAAAAGCACCTTCTTTTAATCTACCAGATGAAGAAGGCAATATGCATACTTTAGAAGAATATAGAGGACATCGCGTGATTCTCTATTTTTATCCTAGAGATAATACACCTGGATGTTCTAAACAGGCATGCGGGTTTAGAGATTTGTATCCTGAATTTTTAGAAAAGGATGCAGTGGTCATTGGAATCAGTAAAGATTCTGTAGCAAGCCACAAGAAGTTCAAAGAGAAATATGAACTACCTTTTACTTTGCTTTCTGATACAGAAAAGAAGACAATCATGGACTATGACGTATGGAAAGAGAAGAAGAATTATGGAAAGGTCAGCATGGGTGTTGTAAGAACAACATACTTAATTGATGAAGAAGGAATGATCATTAAAGCCAAGGAGCGTGTAAAGACAGCTGATAATCCAAAAGAGATGCTTGAGGCTTTATCATGAAGATTATCATGAGTCCTGCTAAGAAGATGAGAAGCGACGAGGATGCTTCTATTGCTCCTACTACACCTTGTTTTCTTAAAGAATCTCAAATATTAGAAGAGAAACTTAAGAGTATGTCCTATGAGGAATTAAGAAAGCTTTGGAAGACCAACGAAACATTAACACATCAATGTTTTGAAGAGTTACAGGAGCGTCAGTTTAAACCTCTTACATGTGCAATTCATGCTTATGATGGGATTGCGTTTAAGTACCTTCATCCCTTTTCTATGAGCGATAGTGAAAGAGAGTATTTAAACATGCATTTACGTATTTTATCAGGTCTGTATGGAGTTTTAACACCTACCGACGGAATTGTACCCTATCGTTTAGAAATGGGCGTAAAATCGTTTAATTTGTATCAATTCTGGGGTAGTAAAATATATAACTCTTTGGATGATCATGTCATCATTAATCTAGCCTCTAAAGAGTATTCAAAATGTATTACTGATTACTTAACGGAAGAAGACCAATGTATTGAGATACAATTTCTAAGAAATATCAAAGGAGTACTCAAGCAGCAGGCAACCTATGCGAAGATGGCTAGAGGTGCAATGATCTCTTATATGGCTAAAGAAAAGATAGAAAATATAGAGGACTTAAAGAAGTTTAACGATTTAGATTTTGTATTTGATGAAAAGCTATCTAATGATCATTGTTTTGTATTTGTACAAGGGAGAAATGAAAATGAATAAGTTTTTAAAAGGTTTTGTATGTGCACTCCTTGTATTAAGTACTGGTTGTGCTCAAGAAGAGAAGAAAGAAACACCAAAGAAGACTAAGAAAAAGACAGATGAAACAGCTCAGGTCACTCATACTGATATTACTATGTCTTTTGTAGGTGATATAACTTTAGGAAATTATGCAGGACAGCCATATGATGGATCTTTTGATCAGGAATATGTAAAACAAGGTAATAATCCTGATTATTTCTTAAAGAATGTAAAAAGTGTTTTTGAACAGGATGATTTAACTATTGCGAACTTAGAAGGTCCTTTGACTGATGAAGAGAGTCATGTGATTAAGTCATTCCCTTTTAAAGGTAAAAAGGAATATGCAAAGATTTTAACTAATAGTAGTGTTGAAGCTGTGACAGTCGCAAATAACCATTCTATGGACCGTTATCAGAAAGGGATGGATGATACTAAAGCAACTCTAGATGAGTATGGTGTAGGCTATTTTGGATATTCAAAGAGCTATATTAAGGAGGTAAAGGGAATCAAGTTTGGATTTCTTGGTTATGCATTTCCTAATGCTGTATCTGATGAGATGAAGAATGCGATTACTGAATTAAAGAAGAAGACTGATTTTGTGATTGTTTATTATCATTGGGGTATTGAAAGAAACTATAGTCCTACTCAGGGACAAAGAGATTTAGCACATGCAACTATTGATGCAGGGGCTAATATGGTTGTAGGTAGTCATCCTCATGTATTAGAAGGGATTGAAACATATAAGGATTCCCCTATTGTTTATAGTTTAAGTAACTTCTGTTTTGGTGGCAATAGAAATCCAAGTGATAAGGATTCTATGATCTACCAGCAAACATTCCATTTTACTAATAAGAAGATTACGAGTATGGAACATAAGATTATTCCATGTATGATTTCTTCTGTTAAGTATCGTAATAACTATCAGCCTATAATTGCGACAGGACAGGATGCAGAGCGTATACTAAAGAAAGTCAATACAATCCAGTAAATGAAAGGTGTTGATCAAATGATTGAAGATATCTTAAAAGAGAAAAAGAATATGACAAATGGAGAAAAGAGAATTGCGGATTATTTCTTAGATAAAAAGACTTTACTTCGTAAACAAAGCAGTCGTTCTATCGCATCTCAATTGTTTATCAACCCTTCTATGATTACTCGTTTTTGTCAGAAATTAGGATTTCATGGATATACTGATTTTCTTGAAGAATATTTAAAAGAAATTGAATATACAGAATCTCATTTCCAGGATCTTGATCCTAATCACCCTTTTGATGATCAAGATAAAAACACTGTAATCGCAAATAAGATTGGACAGCTATATCATGAAATTGTAGATGATACATTAAAGCTAATTGGTCATGATGATCTGCAGAATGCGATTAATTGTTTAAATAGAAGTGATATTATTTATGTATATTCTGCAGGCGTACAAGGTGACGTAGCCCAGACTTTTAAAGATAAGATGTTGAAGATTGGAAAGAATGTGGTTCTTGAAACAAAGATGAATGAACTCTATTATCGTGCTTCTTATTGTTCTCTTAATTGTTCATTTATTATTCTCTCTTACTCTGGAGAAATAGAAACAGAATTAAGAGGTGTTAAGAAGCTTAAAGAGAGACATATTCCTCTTCTCGCAATTACATCTTATGGAGATAATACATTGTCTCAATATGCAGATTATGTTTTGCATGTTTCTACAAGAGAAAAACTGAAAGATAATCTAGGTGATTTTGCGATGAATATATCTACGATGTTGATTCTAGATATATTATATGTGAGTATTTTTAATACTGATTATTTAAAGCATTTTGAAAGAAGAAGATCTAGTTCACAGGGATTTGATTTATTTAGAACATCCAAGAATCCTAACATTAAGTAAGCAACATTGTTGCTTGGATATTATTAGAAACACACATCTTTTCGCAACGCTATTGAAAGAAGCCGTTCATTAATTGAGCGACTTCTTTTTTTATTTATAATCTTAGTTGTAGAAAGAAAGGTGATGAAGATGTTTCCAAAAGATTTTCTCTGGGGTGGTGCAACGGCAGCTAACCAGATAGAAGGTGCTTATTTAGAGAATGGTAAAGGATTAAGTACCGCAGATGTGATGACTTTAGGGTCTCATGAAAAGAAAAGACGTATTACAAAAAGTATTGAAGAGAATGAGTATTATCCTAGTCATAATGCGATTGATTTTTATCATCATTATAAAGAAGATATCGCATTATTTGCAGAAATGGGATTCAAGGTTTATCGTATGTCTATTAACTGGACACGTATTTTCCCTAACGGGGATGAATTAACACCCAATGAAGAAGGACTTAAATTCTATGATGCAATACTAGATGAATTAGAGAAGTATCATATTATACCTCTTGTAACTATTTCTCATTTTGAAACACCTTTAGGACTTCAAAAGTATGGTTCATGGGAAAATAGAGCTGTAGTGGATTGTTATGTGCGTTTTGCGCTAGTTTTACTAAAAAGATACAATAATAGAATAAAATATTGGCTTACGTTTAACGAAATCAATTGTATGTCTACTCAGCCTTGGGTTGCAGCTGGTATTAATAGTGATGATGAGAGAGTAAGAATGACTGCAGCATATCATCAATTTATTGCAAGCGCAAAAGTTGTAAAGATTGCTCATAAAATTAATCCTGATAATAAGGTAGGAATGATGTATTGTGGTCATTTCTCTTATGCATATAGCGCTAATCCTGATGATGTGATTGGAACGATGAATTTTATGCATAGTATGATGTTCTATTGTGATGTACAGTGTCGTGGATATTATCCTCAATATAAAATAAAAGAACTAGAGAGACTACATATTACCTTACCTATTCAAGAAGGAGATTTAGAAATACTTAAAGAAGGTAAAGTAGATTTCTTATCACTTAGCTATTATTGTACTCATGTGACTGGTAAAAAGACGAAAGGTATTCTTAAAGGTATGAATGGTTTAGATACAGGTTATAAGAATACATTCTTACCTAAGAGTGATTGGGGGTGGACTATTGATCCCCAGGGGTTAAGATATGCATTAAATTATTTATATGATCGTTATCAGTTGCCTTTGATGATTGTAGAGAATGGAATAGGTGCTATAGACCAGTTAGAAGATAATAAGGTCCATGATACATATCGTATTGAGTATTTAAAAGCGCATTTAAAGGAATTGTCTAAAGCAATTGAATTAGATGGTATTCCAGTGATGGGTTATACAATGTGGGGGCCTATTGATTTAATTGCGGGATCTACTGGTGAAATGAAAAAGAGATATGGTTTTATTTATGTAGACGTAGATGATTCAGGAAATGGCTCTATGAAGAGATATAAAAAAGATTCTTTTTATTGGTATAAGAAGGTTATTGAAACAAATGGACAAATCTTAGAGGAGGATTACTAGTATGAAGAAATATATTTTAATGGATAGTGAATATTGTAGTATGGGTAGATGGATTTCTGTTATTGTAGGTAAAAAGTTAGGAATGAAATTATATGAAGGTAAGGATCTTGTAAAACTAGCTGATGAAGAGTGGTTAACTGAAGATTATTTAAAGGATTTTGATAATAGAATTGCGGATATGTCTTTAGAAGAAGTAAAGGCAAGTGATGAAATTAAAAAGGTTCATCATGCTTTATCTAAAGCCATTCTAAAAGCTGTAGAGAATGGTCCATGTATTATTCATGAAAGAGCTGCAGGTGATGTACTTGAAGGACATGCAGATTGTTTAAAGGTACTTTTATATAATACTTCAATGGAACATCGCATTCCTCGTGCAATTGCGGATAAAACATATGATTTAGAAGGATTAGAACATGATGAATTAGTCAATTTTATTCATCGTGAAGATCATAAGCGTAAGGTTTATCGTGATGCCATTTCTCATCATTTATGGGGTGAAAAACAAAGCTATGATATATGTTTAGATAGTGATTTATTATCTAGAGAGAAGTGTGCAGAAATATTAATCGAAGCGG
This sequence comes from Catenibacterium sp. GCM10023432, assembly GCF_042651925.1. Taxonomy (NCBI): domain Bacteria; kingdom Bacillati; phylum Bacillota; class Erysipelotrichia; order Erysipelotrichales; family Coprobacillaceae; genus Catenibacterium; species Catenibacterium sp. GCM10023432. The sequence goes on from NZ_JBHSEB010000090.1 coordinate 9,503, forward strand.
CATCAGATTGTAAACTTGATTTAGAGGAATGTGCTCAAATTATTAAAAGTTATTTTGACTGGACAAGATAAGAGGTAAATAGAGATGATCAAAAAACTTTGGAAATTATTTTTTTCAATGGTCTATCTCAGTACTTTTACTTTCGGCGGTGGCTATGTCATTGTCACATTAATGCAGAAAAAGTTTGTAGATGAGTATCATTGGATCAATCGAGATGAAATGCTGGACTTAGTAGCCATTGCCCAATCAGCACCTGGTGCTATTGCCGTCAATGGAGCTATTGTAGTTGGATATAAGATTGCTGGTGTTTTAGGTATTATAGTTAGCGTTATTGCGACTATTCTTCCTCCATTTATTATTATCTCTGTTGTATCTGTATTTTATTCTATTTTTAAAGAGAATTTAATTGTTCATTATATACTTGATGGGATGCAGTCAGGTGTAGGTGCAGTGATTGGTGTTGTTGTTGTAGAAATGGCATTAGGTATCTTTAAGGAAAAGAAAAGAAGTTATTATTTGATTATGTTCGGTTCTTTTATTGCGAATTACTTCTTTAAGGTAAATGTTGTATTGATTATTTTGACATGTATTGTGATAGGTATTATTTATTCTTTATATGAAAGGAGACTCCAGCAATGATCTATATACAGTTATTTTTAAGTTTTCTGCAGATTGGCGCTTTTAGCTTTGGTGGTGGTTATGCTGCTATGCCTTTGATTCAAAGTCAGATTGTCAATTTACATCATTGGCTGGATTTTAAAGAATTTACAGATTTAATCACTATATCACAAATGACACCTGGTCCTATCGCAATTAATTCAGCTACATTTGTAGGAACTAAGATTGCTGGTATTCCTGGTGCTATTGCCGCGACTTTAGGATGCATTCTCCCTTCTTGTATACTAGTAACTAGTATTGCATATTTTTATCTTAAATATCGTCATCTGCGTTTCTTGCAGAATATTCTAAATCACTTGAGACCAGCCGTCGTTGCATTGATTGCAACCGCTGGTGTTACCATAATGATTTCTGCATTATTTGGTAGTGAAGCAACAATTATATTAAATAACTTCCGTATTCATCAATTGATTATATTTCTATTTTGTGTATTTATGCTCTGGTATAAGAAATCTAATCCAATATTTGTAATGATTCTTTCAGGGGTTATTAATGTTATTTATCAGATTATCATCTAAAAAAGAGTAACTAAATAGGCTTGGAGTTAACTTTATTTATTTCATAAATCATTTACCATGTTTTTAAGATCAATAAATCTATAGAAAGAAAAAAAGGATAAGCATCGAAGTTTGACGACCGAGATGCTTATCCTAGCCAATAAGAACACTGCAATAATAAAACTTTCATCTAAAATCAAGCATATTACTGAAAATTAATATAAAAAGATTATTCAATATCTGAACTTCGATGAACTATCATGCCCTAAGTATAATTCCAGAGGTCTTGTGTATATAATAGTTAATTCTCTTAGGGAATATAAGGATCTGTTATAGACCCCATACCAATCATACAGGGTTTTCATCTAAGAGTTCTCAAGCATCCTCTATAGAGGTTCATCCCATTATTAGAGGATAAAATACCTTTGACCTTTTTATAGAAGATGAGCGTAAAACCCATTACCTTTAGGTGATGGGATATAAGCGACAAGAAATTATATATTTTACTGAAATGATGATATTACATTAGAATATGCGATATAATAGGTACATGGAGAACATCTCTCTAAATCTTTAGAAAGGAAAAATGCTATGTATCTTACAGTAAAGCAACAAGTAAAACATCTTTCAAAAGAAGATTACAAAAATATTAAGCATCTTTGCCATATAGCAAAGAATCTCACTAATCAAGCAATCTATAATGTAAGACAGTATTACTTTAACGAGGGCGAATACCTTAATTATGAAAAGAACTATGCTCTATTAAAAACATCTAACAGTTACAAGATGCTGAATTCAAATATGGCTCAACAGATACTTAAAGAGGTCGATGGCAGTTTCAAATCATTCTTTGGACTACTTAAGCTTGCTAAAAAAGGCAAGTATGCTTTTAAGGATTGTCGTTTGCCAAACTATCTTCCAAAAGATGGATATACTACGCTTGTCATAGGTTTTGTAAGACTTAATGGTAATAAACTGATTTTACCATATTCAAATGCTTACAAGAAAACACATAAATGTGTAGAGATTACCATCCCACCTATATTACTTGATAAGAAAGTTAAGGAAATCCGTATCATACCGAAAGCAAACGCTAGGTTCTTTGAAATTCAATATACTTACGAAGCTGAATGTATTCAAAGAAACTTAAATATCAATAATGCACTAGCAATTGACCTTGGTATTAATAATCTTGTAACAGCGGTATCAAGTAATGGCAAGACATTCATCATTGATGGTAAGCGACTTAAATCCATAAATCAGTGGTACAATAAGAAAAATGCACATTTACAGTCTGTAAAAGATAAACAAAATATTGGGAAAAGACCTACCAATAAACAAAAAGCCAATACTCGCAACAGGAATAATAAGATTAATGATTATATGAACAAGACTGCTCGCACAATCATAGATTATTGCATCAATAATGATATTGGAACACTTGTAGTTGGCTATAATGAAACTTTCCAGAAGAACAGTAATATTGGTCAAGCCAATAATCAGACATTTGTAAATATACCTTATGGACAACTTCGTTTTAAGCTAGAGTACCTTTGTGAGATTAATGGCATTGTCTTTGTAAAGCAGGAAGAAAGCTATACTTCAAAAGCATCATTTTGGGATAAGGATGATATTCCTATTTACAATAACGACAACCCGCAAAGCTATACATTTAGTGGAAAGCGAATATATAGAGGTATGTATCAATGTTTAAATGGTAAATGTCTTAATGCTGATGTAAATGGTGCATTAAATATTTTGCGTAAAAGTAATGTTGTGTCTCTTGTGGAGCTATACAGTAGAGGCGAGGTGGACACGCCTGTAAGAATAAGGATTGCCTAGCAATAGGTGGAAACTTAAATATCAAACTTCTTAAAAAGAGCCGTTAGGCTCTCTAAAGCCCATTACCTTTAGGTGATGGGTAGTTCACAATGTATATTACTCCTTTTCTAAGCAAATACGACAATTTGTATAAAGAAATCTTTTTAAAAAGTTCATATAATAATGTTGGAAAGAGATTTCCCACTCTTTTCTACCCTTCGAGGTCAGCGCCCATTCCCTTCTAAAAGCTGACCTTTTTTATTTATTCTTTATATAGAATTGGTTTAATCATTACCTTGTATCAATATATTCAGGTGATGAAGATATGTGATTCCCACCATATTCTACAAATATCACTTCATCAATGGCCAGCTATGCTGTTTTTTTATGTATTCTTCTATCTTTTCTTTATTTAATGATTCACCAATGACAATAATGATTTCCTGCCCTTTCGCAATTGTTTCAGTAGTAATCTGGTCTTTTGTTGCATTAAGTTCTATCCATTGATTATCTTCAGGAATAAAGCCTTTGATTCTAAATACCTTACCACATAGAGGATCATTAAAGATAGAATGAGTGGCTTTTGTTAGTTCTTCTTGAGTAATAGGCTGGTTCATAAAGAACATAGTAGAGAACGCTTCTTCTTTCTTAAAGAACATCTTAATAAAGCCTTCTAATTCATAACCAGAATGAAGAATAGAATCAAAGTCTTGATTATTGAGCGTTTCTAAATTAAGACAGTCTTCTTTATTAAATCTTCTTTTACATTTAATAAGAGCCATTGTGTTATTTAAGTGTGTGATTGTGTTATTGATTTCTTCTTCTGTGGCTTCACTAGAGCGACTGAGAATGATTTTACCAGCATCTGCAACCTGACAGCCTAGTAAGTAATCTGATTGCTTAGAGAGACTATTTTCGAGCTTAGAATTCACTAAAGCAATCACATTACCAATCTCATACCATTTATCTAATGGTTCTTCATGAAGTACATCAAAGAACTCATCGACATCATAAATACCTGATGGTTCTACTAATATTCTATCAAAACCTCTCATACCCATAGAAATGAGTTTTGTCTTAAAACGACGTCTATGACAGTCTAAATCTCCTCCACCAACAACCATTTCTAGTTCACATTGGTCACCTAATTCTTCTTCTAATACCATCATATCTACATTAATCGCACCAAAATCATTTTCTAAAATTGCGATATGCAGTCCTTGATTAATTAAATATTTCGCATACTTCTTAATAAATGTTGTTTTACCTGATCCTAAAAAACCTGTAATTAAATCGACTTGTACCATAAGTTCACCTCTTGATTTTATTATATGTTGATCTAATGTTTTGTCAAACAGTTCACATTAGTGACATGTAAGAGACATAGAATATTCTTTAGAAACTATATGTGAATTATGTCAAACTATGGACTTAACATACCTATATATTTATGTTAGAATTCAGTTGAAAGGGGGCAGTGAATATGTGTACTGCTGCATGTTTTAAAGATAAGGATTGTTATTTTGGAAGAAATCTTGATTACGAGTTTTCTTATGGTGAACAGATTGTTGTAACACCTAGAAATTTTGAGTATGGTTTTAGACATACAGATGAACCATCTTACAAATATGCCATCATTGGAATGGCTCATGTCAGCGATGGGTATCCATTATATTATGATGCAATGAATGAAAAAGGATTAGGTATGGCTGGACTTAACTTTGTAGGAAATGCTTATTTTAATCCTGTTGTAAAAGGAAAGACAAATGTTTGTTCCTTTGAATTTATTCCTTGGATCTTATGTCAGTGTGAAACTGTTGATGAAGCAATAAAGCTTATTAATGAAATGAATTTATGTGATACACCTTTTAGTGCATCATTCCCACCTGCTTCACTTCATTATATGATCAGTGATTCAAATAAAACTATTACTGTAGAAGTAATGAAGGATGGGATACATATTTATGATAATCCTGTAGGTGTACTGACTAATAACCCACCTTTTGATAAACAGATGTTTAATTTAAATAATTATATGTATCTTTCTACTAAACAGCCTGAGAATACATTCTCTCAAAATGTAAACTTATCTACTTATAGTAGAGGTATGGGTGCTTTAGGATTACCTGGTGATTTATCTTCAGCATCACGTTTTGTCCGTGTCGCATTTTCTAATATGAATGTCACTAAAGGATTAAATGAAAAAGAGAATGTGAGTCAGTTCTTCCATATTCTTGGTTCAGTAGAACAGCAGAAAGGACTATGTGAAGTATCTGAAGGTAAGTATGAATATACTATTTATACATCTTGTTGTAATTTAAACAAAGGTATTTACTACTATTCAACTTATCATGGACATACTATTAAAGCGGTGGATATGCATAAGACAGATCTTGATAATAAAGATTTGACATGTTATCCAATGATTGATGAAGAAGTATTCTTCCAGCAGAACTAATAGAAAATTCATAAGTCAGAATATAAAATAGCACTCGATCTGAGTGCTATTTTCATTATTCCATAACTCTTATTGCATGATAACCTTCATGAATAGCTGTCATAATCTTTCTTGGAGATACAGCATCTCCCACAACGCAGACTTCTTCATACATATCTTCTAGAAGGTTTTCTAATTCATTGTTTGGTCTAAATCCTACTGCATTGATGATTGTATCACATGCAATAACATAAGTCTGACCATCCTTTTCATAAGTTACGCTATTATTTGAAATTGCAATGACTTTCGCATTTCCAACGGTTTCTACATTTCTATCTTTAACTAATCTTCTCAAATGCTGATCATTGTTTAAACAATGCTGTGCTGTATAAAGAATATCAGGCATCATTTCTAATAAGGTTACATGGTCTGCACGAACAGCAATATCGCATGCTGATTCAGTACCTGCAAGACCACCACCGATTACAACAACATTCTTCCCTACTTCAGCTTTATGTGTTAAATAATCACTTGCTAGAATAGTATGTTCAATACCTTCAATAGGTGGAGTGACTGGTCTAGAACCTGCTGCAAGAATAACCTTGTCATAATCTTTTTGTTTAAGGTTATCTTTTGTTATTTCAGTGTTAAGGTGAATATTTACACCCAGTTTATAGCACTGTGTTTCTAAATACTTAATTAGATTTAATACATCATGTTTAAAATCAGGTCCTCCTGCGGGCCATAAAGTACCGCCTAAACGATTTTCCTTTTCATAAAGGTCTACTTCAAAGCCTCTTCTTCTTGCAGTGATTGCTGCTTCCATACCTGCTGGACCACCACCGATAACTAATACTTTTCTTACTGTACCATCAGCCTTAGGAAGTGCATATTCCTTTTCAGCATAGCATAGTGGATTGACTGCGCAATAGTAATGTTTACCAGAGAAACCAGCTAATAAGCACTCATTACAGCCTACACATGGTGTGATGTCTTCTGTATGTCCTGTCTTAACTTTCTTTACCCAATATGGATCGGCAAGCATCTGGTGACCTAAACCAATATAATCAAGAATCCCATCTTCTACTGCCTTTTTTGCAACAGCAGGATTTAATAATTTGCCATCACCAAGCACTGGAACATTAACTACTTCTTTAATTGCCTTTTGAACATCTAACTTGAATCCTTCTTTACTATAAACAGTAGTAATCGCTTGATACCACTCCTCATAGCAACCAGTATCTACATGTAAAGCATCAACACCTGCCTTTTCAAAAATCTTTGCCATTTCAATACCTTCATCAATTGTTCTAAAACCTTCAACACGATGAACTGGCGTAAACTTTACAAGAACTGGGAAACCCTGAGGGACATTCTTCTTAATTGCTTCTATGCATTCTAATGTAAAACGCATTCTATTTTCTAGACTTCCGCCATATTCATCAGTACGGTTATTCCACTGTACTGAATGGAACTGATCTAACAAATATCCTCCGTATGCATGTAATTCAACCGCATCTGCGCCTGCATTCACTGCAAGAGAGGCTGAATAACCTACTTTTTCTACTAAATAATGAATGTCATCCTTAGTAAATGGTTTACAGATTAAATCTGGGAACCAGAATGATCCAACACTACCTGCACTGTATGGTGGTGTAAAAGGATCTGTGAACTGTTGTCTACCTAATCCTGGAGATAACTGCACACATACCTTGGCTCCATAATGATGACATCTGTCTACTAACATATTTAATCTTTCGACATGATGGAAATCAGATAATTCAGTACAAGGACGTGGTTCATATTTAGTAGAAACAACGTTCGCACCAGTAATAATAAGTCCTGTACCACCTTTAGCACGTTCCATGAAATAATTAATTGCATCGATGTTGTAAGCACCATCCGCTTCACCTGTTGTACCCATTGGAGACATAAAGATTCTGTTCTTTAGTTTCATTGTTCCAATAGACGTCTTATCAAACAAACTCTTTGTCATGACATATCCTCCTTATTTACATCAGTTATGTTTATCTTTACCTAAGTAAAGTTTATACTTAAATAAATGATATGTCAACGCTTTCAGAAAGACTTTTAATTAAATCTATGTTACTATAGTTAAGAAAGGTGATTATATGAAATCAGTAAACAAAGAAACAATTACAGAAGTCGCATTAGACCTCTTTCTCAAAGAAGGATTCAATAATGTAACTGTCAATCAAATATGCGAACATTGTGATATCACAAAACCTACATTCTACAAATATGTTAATTCTAAGGATGATTTGATTCTCAATCTCTATGATCAGACTATTTCAAATATTTTAGGTGATACATACCACCTTTTACAGGCAGATAGTCATTTCGAACAGTTATTAATGATTTTCAATGCATTAATTCAAGAAACAAAGAGATTTGGAAGTGATTTATTCTCTCATATGCTTATCGCAAATTTAAACGAAAATAAGCATAGTTTTGATATGAGAAATTCCTTAACAGACCTTTGTGTGATGATTATAAAGAAATCTCAGGAAAAGAATGAAATTAAAAACCATACAGATCCACACATCCTATATGAGACTCTTGCTCATTTGTTTACAGGATATGAAACTGTATGGTGTATTGAAGATGGAAAGACACAATGGAATAAATCATTCTATCAGAGCTTAATCGCATTATTACAAGTAGAAGATCAATTTGTAGATATCTATAAGAAGTATATTGACTAGGAAGGATTTTATCCTTCTTTTTTTATCTTATCTTGAAGATTATAACTATTGTCACGATAAAAGTAATGATCAAGTTCGTTGCTGCATAAAATCACTATCTAATGAAAAAAAAAACAGACCGAAGCCTGTTTTACATCTTGATGATTCCAAATGCATTTGCAACTGAACTTAACAAGATAATAGCTGCAAAGATTGGACAAACATATTTAATCATGAAATTGAAGATCTTTTCACGTTTGAATGGATTGTTGTGAGACTTGATTTCTTCCGCAATCTTGTCTACACCAATCACTCTAGATACAAGTAAACAGATGCATATTGCAGAGATTGGCATCATGACTGAGTTCGTTAAGAAATCAAAGAAGTCTAAAAACTGCATACCAATGATCTGGATAGAGGCTAGTGGTCCATAACCAAGTGATGATAATGAACCTAATGCAAGCATGATAATTCCAAGAACACATACAGATTTATGTCTACTCCATCCAAGTTCATCCTGGAAAGTAGATACTGCACATTCAGTTAGGGCAATTGAACTAGTAAGTGCTGCAAATAATACTAATACGAAGAATAGAATACCAATAAGTGTACCAAGTCCCATACTATCAAATACTTTAGGAATAGTAATGAACATCAATGATGGTCCTGCATTAAGGTTATCCATATTCCCATTAGAGAAGGCAAATACTGCTGGGATAATCATTAATCCAGCCATAATCGCAATAGCTGTATCAAATACTTCTACGCTTTCTGTAGAGTTTTCAATAGACACTTCTTTTTCTGTATAAGAACCAAAAGTGATTAAGATACCCATGGCGATAGATAATGAATAGAACATCTGTCCCATTGCAGTCACAACTGTCATCCATGAGAAATTCTTAAAGTTAGGTACAAGGAAGTATTTAACACCTTCTAGTGCACCTGGGCGAGTCACTGAATAAACAGTAATGACACATGATAACACAACTAAGATAGGCATCATGATCTTAGAGACACGTTCAATACCATTTTTAACACCTGCAAATACAATAAATAAAGTCAGTAAAGCAAAGGCAATAAAACATAATTCTGTTGAAACACCATTAGAGATAAATGTAGAGAAGTAGTCACTAGATGCTAAAGCATGACCATTACCCAAAACATATTCTATAAGGTATTTAATGACCCATCCACCAATAACAGAGTAGTAAGGTACGATTAATATAGGGATAATCGCATTGATCCATCCACCAAACTTATGCCCTATAGAGTTTCCAAATTTTCTAAAAGCCCCTACAGGACTCTTTCTAGTCATTCTTCCAATTGTGGTTTCTGCAATAATCATTGTATAACCAAATGTGAGTGCAAGAATGATATAAATTAATAAGAAGATTCCTCCCCCATATTTTGCTGCAAGATATGGGAAACGCCAAATATTTCCTAAACCTACTGAAGCTCCTGCGGCAGAGAGGACTAATCCTAGTTTTCCTGAGAAAGTACTTCTCTTTTCATTGTTTTTCATAAAATCCCTCTTCCTTTTGTCTTTTTTTTAGAACAATCAACATTATATCACAAAAAAGAGATAAAGGAATAGAAAAGTTCAGAAGGTAAAAAAACAGAATCTCATTACTGAGATTCTGTTATGTGGTTAACTCTTTTTCATTCTTATTAAGAGATAAATTCCAGATACTAAGAACAATGCTGCAAATACAACCAGCTGTGTATTATCTCCTGTTTTAGCAGGTGTCTTATCTTTTTCATCTTTCTTTGTATCTTGTTTTTTATCTGGTACAACTTCTGCTTTTTTCGCAATCAACTTAAAGTCTTCAGTGACTGTATGATTATTTTCAGAATGTGTGATTGTAAATGTCTGATCTTCTTCTTTGTTTTTATCAAAGCCTGTTAATACAGCTTCTTTTGTAACATCACGACTAAATCCATTGTCATAATAAGCAGTAATTGTAAGATCTGCTTCTTCACCTTTAACATGTTCTTTATTCTGCTTGATTTCAAGCTTTGTGAGTACTGAAAGCTTCTGTTTTCTAGGAACAGTCTTTACATCAATACCTGCCATCTGACAGATACCTATAGCTTGAAGTTGTACTGATTCATAACCGAGTGATCCAGTCTTAAAGCCTGCATTAGAGATAATAGATAGAGGTGCACTATTGTTTTCTAGTCCTTCTAAAACAAACTTAGTGTAGTATAAGATACAGCCACGAGGTACATGGTAATCACTTGTTACAAGAACAACATTCTTAACATCTGGATACTTTGTTTTTAATACTTCATAAGTATTTTTCGCATTTCCTACTGTATCCTGTGCTCTATTTTCTACAATCAAGCGAGATGGCTCTAAGCCCTGTTTTAAGAGCCATTCACCCATCAATCCACCTTCAGTCACATTTGGATTATTCTTTGCAGTCCCACCACCTGTAACGACGACATATGATTCAGGATATTCTTTCGCAATTGCCAGACCTGTTTGAAGTCTACCTACAAGTTCTTCCTTCATCGTACCATCATCATTGAGTGCAAATCCAAGAATAACAACTGACATACTATTATCTTTTGGTAAGCCTTGAGGTACTTCATTTACATGAGTGAAATCAGGAGAATTGACTTCTAGCCAATAATGCATGATTGAATCCCAAGCTTCTCCCTTTTTCTTATCTACAGATTTTAGTTCTACTAAGACACGTTCAATATCAGTGACTGAGTCTTCCATATAATCTGCATAATAACCAATTAATTGTGAAATGAGGACATCCGCATCATTTTCTGCGTATACTGGTGTCACTAGAAATGCACTGAACATCAATGAGAAAGCAGTGAATAATGCGAACAATTTCTTATATCGTTTCATAAGTTATGCCTCCTTTTTTGTCCTTATTTCCTCCTTTAATATACATTCTCTTCTCACTTTCATCATACCTATAATAAGCATAAATCTCAATAAATACAGATAAAATAAACTGTTTCTAGGTCACTATAATTATCTTCATTTTAACATTATAACTTATAAAAAGAGTACCGAAGTACTCTATTTACGATCCAGTATTGATTTGATTCCCATAAATAATGAAAATACAAATATAGCGATATATAGTCCAAAATATGGCATACGTACACCATGTTCTAAATAATCAGATAAAGCAATAAGTGCCCAGATGACACCCATCATAAGATATTGCGCGGCAATATAGCGATAGTCATCTTTATGTTTATTACGTTGTCTCATCACTAGCGCGAAGCCAATAACAGCCGCAAACATTAAATATGTTAACATGTTATATTTTCCTCCTTAATTAAAAGAATAGCACAAATAAGAGTGCTATTCTAGGCTGACTACTCCCACGGGCAAGCCCGTGGGGTTCTTACTATCAAGTTTAGCTTGTAATCGTACATCATTTTCAGACTTTGGAATACAAGTATAAATCTATTTAAGTAAGAACTTTTATTACCAAGTGGTCCAACGACCACATTAGCGGTAAATTTCTATCTTGCGATACGGAAGTGTAATCAATCTCCCTGTTGCTTATTTTATGCTATTTTGATTCCACTATTCAATACTTTGATTCTATTAATTTTAATTCTTTTAATTAAAGCTTCTTCTTTGCTGTAACACTCTTCAAATTCTGAAATACATCTGTCTCTACCTATATTCTTAGTCCTCTAATCATAGCAGTACAACAGAAATGATGAATACCACTCTTGTTGTACTAGAGTTCCATCGGCTAAATGATACATCCTGTCAGATAATTTCTTCTTTATGTAATCATCTGCTGTATGGTCATATTATGATGCTCTATAATCATCAGGCACTTCTATATATGTACCTTTAATTTTTCTTCTACAGCAGCTTAAAACCCAGAAGGGCATCTATTCTTTATAGACTTGCCAAAACGTTTATTCTTATTGAACTTACCCTTATGCTTAACTCAAGTAAAAATTATGTGGCTTTCATCCCATAGGCAAGCCTATGGGTTTTTCGCCACTAATTATAACAGGCGGATATGCTTCTTCAAATTGTTTCAAACAAAGTGTCAATGTGTCATCTAAATAGCTTAAAGCCTGATTTCTGATATTTACAGGAATACCATAATACGCTTCCGCAATACTACCGCATATAGCCCCTATTGTGTCACTATCTCCGCCAATAGAAATCGCATTTCTAATTGCATCCTCATAGTCCATTGATTCAAAGAAAGCCTCTAATGCATGAGGAACTGTTCGTTGACATATTTCATTAAACTCATAAGTATCTCTTATTTCATCAAGAGTAAAATCTATCTTATAGAAATTCTGATTAATATAGTCTTTAATTTCTTCTTTTGTTGAACCTGTCTTAGCTAAATATATGGCGGCAGCTGTTGCCTGTGCTCCTTTGATACCTTCAGGATGATTATGGCTGATAGCAGTCACTCTTTTTGAGAGTGCTAACGCTTCTTCCAAAGAAGAAGCCACAGTACCTGCCGCACTTACTCTCATCGAGGCACCATTACCATAACTATTATAAGGCTTTGGATCATCTCCAAAGATCCAAAAATAGAAGTTAACTCCATAACCACAATAAGGATATTGTCTACCTAGTGACTGCATGCAATCTATTGTATTCTTTTCTAGATTTTCATAGTCAGGTTGACTTTTAAGTAATCCTGCTCCTATTGCAAGACTCATAATACTATCATCCGTAGGCATACATTCCTTTGTAAATAGTTCAAAGTCTTTCCCTTTATAATTTTCCCATTCAAATCTAGAACCAACAATATCTCCAATAATTGCACCTAACATCCAATCATCTCCTTTTTAACATACCATAAGCAAGAATTTTCCCCACCTTTAGGGTGTTGGTTGAAGCAGGAAGCCTAGACTTCTAAGCAAAGCGAAAGTCAGGATAGTTCTTATTTAGGTTATTTTTCTAAGAGTAATTTCTGTAATACGTTTGTGAACTACCTCGACTTAATACTCCGTATTTGAAGTCAAGGCTTCTAGGATGCTTACGCATCCGTTTAAGAAGATTGATATTTAAGTCTCCACCTATTGCTAGGCAATCCTTATTCTTATTGCGTGTCCACTTCGCCTCTACTGTATAGGATGTTTACATCCACAACTCTACTTTTACGCATGATATTTAATGCACCATTTACATCTGCATTCAGAACTTGTCCACTCGCTGTTCTATACTGTTCTCTTTCCGCTGAAATAGTATTCTTCAGTATCATCACTCTTATAGACTGGTATAACATCCTTATCCCAGAAGCTGGCCTTAGATGTATAGGATTCCTCCTGCATTACAAGTGTGATGCCATTCAGCTCACAGAGATATGCAAGCTTGTCTCTCAGCAATCCAAATGGAATATTGACGAAAGTCTGATTGTTTCTCTTGCCAATGTTAGAATCCTTCTGAAATGTTTCATTATAGCCCACAACAAGAGTTCCGACATCATGATCGATACAGTAATCAATCACCCCGCGTGCTAATGCCTTCTGTCTGTTGGTCGGCTTCCTGCCATAGTTCTGTTTATCTTTGATGGACTGTGATCTTGCATTTTCCTTATTGAACCACTGGTTGATAGACTTCAGTCTTCTTCCATCAATGATGAATGTTTCACCTTTACTTGACAGGCCAGTGACAAGATTATTGATATCAAGGTCTAATGCCAGTGCATTTGTTGTATTGAGATTCCTTTGAATGCATTCAGCTTCATAGGTATACTGAATTTCAAAGAACCTGGCATCTGCCTTTGGTATGATACGTATTTCCTTCACTTTCTTATCAAGCAGTATAGGCGGGATAGTAATCTCAACAGCCTTATGTGTCTTTCTGAAGCTGTTTGAATATGGAAGTATGAGCTTATTCGCTTTAAGTCTTACAAATCCAATGACAAGTGTAGTATATCCATCACTAGGAAGATAGTGTGGAAGTCTGCAGTCCCTAAGTGCATGCTTTCCCTGCTTTGCCTTTTTAAGAAGACCAAAGAATGATTTGAATGAACCATCTACAACCTTGAGTATCTGCTGTGCCATATTGGAATTAAGCGTTCTATAGTTATCAGACAACTTCAGAAGTGCATAGTTCAACTCAAACTTGAGATACTTACCTTGGCGCAAAGTAATGCTGTCTGATGTTGTAGATTGCCTGATTAGTGAGATTCTTTGCAATATGACATAATTCCTTGATGGAACGATAGTCTTCCTTGGACAGATGCTTTACCTGCTGCTTGACTGTAAGATATATAATCTCCTTTCTGTAGATTCAGGAAAAGAAGTTTCCTATATGTATTATACTATTTCTTACTCCAAATTTCTCTATCAGATGCATTAACGGCATTCATCCCCCACCTATATTCTATATTGAGGTGGGGGTTTTCTGCCTGTTTTTTAGATAAAAATATAGAGCAAACGCCTATAATATATCATAAGAAAATCTGATTACAAAGGCATAGCCTGACTCGCATAAATAAATACGCCAATTACTCCTAATAAGAATCCTATCACTGCAGCCATCATCAATACTTTCATACTTATTTGTTTATGGACAAATTTGCAGATTAAAAATGTAATTAGAAATGCAAAAAAAGCACATAGTAACGCTATACCAAGTAGCGTCCATAACTAGTTTAGTTCATGAATATTCATAATATATTCCTTCCGTAATATTAAAACATAAGAGATTCATCCCCTTATGCTTCACTATTATCCTAAAATTTTCTTTTTTAAGTTATTTAAATCATTTTTATCAGGATGCGTTAAAGCTTGATCAAAGTTTTCAATGAGCATATCAATATTAGGCATATGATCAGGCTGTGCTTTCATCAAAACATATCGATCACGTACAGATTGTGGCATCTTACCTTGACACATATACTCACCTACAACAATATTACTTCCATCAATGCTTGTTTTCACATTATTTAAAATTCTCTGGAAATACTCTTCACTTACTCCAAATCCTGCTGTACCAAATAAGAAAATCTTCTTATTCTTTAAGGTTTCTAATAATTTAAGAGTTGCTGCATCCGCATTACCTTTATCTGTCCAGAAACCAATATAAAGCATATCTGAATCTACTTCTTTACATGGTCCAAAATAATCACAGTCTTCTTCAGGTAACGTGTCATGAATAGCCTCAGCAAGCATCTTCGTATTACCTGTTGGAGAACTATATAGTATTGAATATCTTTCTTGTTCCATCATTTCTACCTCACTTAATGATTTATTACACTACCATTATAACATTATTCTATCTAAATAATAGTTGTAATCCCATTACAATCACCCACATATAAGCACATGTTTTAGGAATCATCAATAAACCAACTTTAGGTTTTTTCTTAATAATAATGTAACTGGTAAATAACAGCCAAATGAGATGATGATAGCCGCAACCATTCTTGTCATATGAAGATTACCTATATTACCACTCATTGCATAAAGAATAATAATGCCAATTCCAGTCACTGCAAATACGGCATTTCTGATCATAGATAGTTTTAAGTTACCTTCATCACCGCACCAGTCATTTTGTGGTAAGAAACATACAACAATTCTAACAATAGCTGAAACATAGATCATTGCTTCTACAATAAATGACGCCTTAAGTGTAGGGAATGTCAATTTCCAGATATATAATAAAATAATATAAAAAACAGTCATAGTAATAGAAGATACCTGTAAACCAATACCAGGCTGTCTCTTAATCTTTTCGTTGCTTCCTTTGAATGCTCTTTTAATTCTAGGAACTAAGTGGAAGGCATCGCCACCGCAAAAAGTAAGAGTTAAAATACCATATAAGGTAAATAGCATATTACCATTGGCTTTTGCTAGAAAGATAAAGCCAGCAACTAAATCAAATAATAAATAGCAAGTATCAAAAATAGCTTCCATGATATCTGGCATTTTAGGTACATATTTTTCTTTCATATTGATCATCCTTTCTTTTGAATGCATTCTTCTGCATTTCTACAAATTTTCTCAAATACTTTTTTACATACTTTTATCTCATCTTGTGTGAGACCCTGAAGCATATCATGCGCAAATTGATTTTGAACATTGAGCCCTTCTTTCACGATTTCATTGGCTGAATCCTCCAAGAAAAGTTCTACACGCTTCTTATTATTTTCATTTATCTTTTTAGTAATATATCCTCTGTCTTCTAATACCTTTAAGGCAGTTGAGACATGGGATTTAGTCGACTTTCTTATTCTGACAATATCTGCAGCAATATTGTATTCAGGATTATGATACAAAAACATCAATATGTCATATTCCATCTTTTTAAGATTGTATTTATCACAGGTAGATGCGGTTAACATCTCATAATAAAGAGTAATTGTCTTATGTTGATCCCAGAAATACATATTAAGCCTCCTTATATCGTTCTATTTAGAACTTTCAATTGTTCTATATAGAACATTATCCCAATAAGCATTAATGTCAATAAAAACGATCAATGATTTTTTTATAAATACCTGAAATTGGATTCTTACAAGTATCAATGTATATATAGTTTCCACATTGTACACTAGACCATATATAGTTATGATCACGATTGCTCTCTTCAATTATTACCTCAAAAAGAAGAATACCCTCGATTCTTCTCGCACCTCTATCTAAAATGAGATACTCAAAGAACTACGGTTAATGCATGCTTAAAAACTTATTACCTATTTCCATACTATTTGTAACATATAAAAAGCCAGCAACCATTATGTTGCTGACTAAACTAGTTCTTTCTTGAAATCATCTTATGACCTGAATAGACTGACATAATCATACAAATGAGTGCAATCAAACCTAATCCTGTATGAATCATCTTGTTCATATGTCCTGTTAAGAAAGTACAAATCATGGTGATCAGTGCACCAATAGACCAATATTTATGTGCTTTCATGTAATTCTCCTTAGTTAGTTTATGCTAATCATACTAACATAAATGAATTATATAAGCAAATGACTTATTCTCTTGTGACTGCATAAGGTGTACTATACCAGACTTTCTTATATTTTTTAGTATTTCCATTTAGTACAGATTCCATACATTTAACTATTCTTAATACTTGGTTATCCATATTGTTATCTACACTACCATATATTTCACCAGACATAATTTTCTCATTCATTTCCTGGCTGTTGTTGATACCTAAAATAATAGGTAGAGCTAGATTCTTTTCTTTGTAATAATCATAAACTCCTAATGCCATATCATCATTATTACATATAACAGCTTCAGTACTAGAAATCGCATTGTTATCTAATTGAGAAAACTTCTTATAAGCAAGTTGTCTGTTCCATGAAGCAGATAAAGTACCTAGTGTATTTAAAGGGAGGTCTTTACTGTTTTCTAAGAACCCTTTTGTTCTACGAATGGCATCATAGTGATCTTCTTCGCCTTCTATAAGAACATAATCTATTTTTCCATTCTTATTTTTATCTACTCTATTTCTTTGTTCATTCCAGATTTTACGAAGCATCTCTCCCTGTATTTGCCCATCCTGAGAGGCATCTGTTCCCACATACCAGACATTATCTGTAATCTTTAAATCCTTTTCAGCAATATCTCGATTAAATAATATAACAGGGATGTCTAATTTCTTTGCATTATTCAAGACACTTGCTGCAGAAGAAGGATCAACAAGATTAATAAGCATCATATCATAGTTCTGAGTATACATATACTGAAGCTGTTTATTTTGACGTCTTG
The DNA here is from genome assembly GCF_042651925.1 of Catenibacterium sp. GCM10023432. Taxonomy (NCBI): domain Bacteria; kingdom Bacillati; phylum Bacillota; class Erysipelotrichia; order Erysipelotrichales; family Coprobacillaceae; genus Catenibacterium; species Catenibacterium sp. GCM10023432. The sequence goes on from NZ_JBHSEB010000090.1 coordinate 27,347, forward strand.
AATTTCCTTTCGCATCACATATCTCATAAGAGATTTTCTTTTTCATATGCGCTTCATCAATTCTATTTTCTAGTGCTGTAATTAGGCTATTCATAAATGTATCGTCAAGATCGTAAACCGCAATACCCACATGAATATATTGATCATCTTTAGAACGTGAGCCTCCTAATACTGTTAGTGTTAAACATAAAATCAGCACCATAAACAATATCCATTTATATTTTCTCATCTTTTTCATAGTAACCTTCTAATATGTAAATAGTGAGGCTTTACTGCCTTTTTCCACTACTTTCTGATCAACTTTTTCTGGTTTTAAAGAAATAGTTGATAACCTTTTTTTTCCTTCACAATGACTAATCAGTTCTATACTCTTATAACCTAGTTTATAAGTATCCTCAATATAAATAGCATCTCTTTTTCCTATAGATATCTCTTTTAGAAGAGTAAAATCCACAGGTAATCTCATTGTTTCATGAGAAGTATGACTAAAAGAAGCAGTGTAGGTGAAGGAATCCTGCATTGTATCTGTAAGAGCTAATACATTCCCATATTCATACTGTGTTTTCCTCATGTACTTTTCTGGATATACAAGTAATAAGCCCATGGCCTGATTTTTATATTCCTGTGTAATAAGATTATCGAGTTCATTTTGGGATAAATCATCCTTATACCAGACATCAAGCTTCACTTGATGATCATATGCACAATCCTGTATTCCTTCCTGTACTTCTTGAATAAGCGATTGTGAATGCTTAGGATAAATAATCGCAATTCTTTTATTTTTCTGTACATAATCCCTATCTCTTACATATAAAGTAGAAACAAATGCCATACTCAGTAATATCACAATGAGGATTATGTGTTTTCTTTTATTCTGTTTCATCTGCTTCCTCCATTTTAGGGATAGTAATAGTAGCAGTTGTTCCTTCGTCTAATTCACTTGTAATAGTAACACCATACTGTTTACCATAAATAAGCTGAATTCTTTCATGAACGTTTCGCACACCTATACCTGATCCACGTTTACTAGAAACAACCTGATGATGCATAATATACTCAAGTTTATCTTCTGTCATACCAAGACCATTATCTGCCACATCAATCTTGATAGTATCCTCTTCCTCATAAACACTGATAATAATCTCCCCATCCTCATACATACCTTCCATTCCATGATAAATCGCATTCTCTAATAAGGGCTGAATAGAAAGCTTAGGAATGAGATATTTCATTAGTTTAGGATCTGCTTCTACCTTAAAGTCAAATTTATCTTTAAAACGAATATTCTGAATCTTTAAATAACTTGTTGCGTGTTCAAGTTCTTTACCTAAGGGTATCATATCCTTTCCTTGACTTAAGGAGATACGGAAGAACTTAGCAAGAGATGAAACCATTTCACCTGCTCCTTCATATTCTTCACTTCTAATCATCCATATTATAGAATCAAGCGTGTTATATAAGAAATGAGGGTTGATCTGTGATTGAAGTAGTTTCTTCTCCATTTTCTGTTTTTCACGTTCATTTTGACGGATTTCTTCCATCTGCTTCTGTAATTTATCTGCCATAATATTAAAATTGGCACTTAAACTCTTTAATTCTCCAATTCCTTCTTCTTTTGCACGAGAATTATAGTTACCTTTACCAAAATCTTCCATTGTAGCAAGTAATTGATAAACAGGGTCGGTAAAGTTTCTAAACACCTGAAAATCAAGTAATATCAAAATAGCTCCTACTAAAAGTAGAATAAACCAAACAATATAATGAAAACGACGGTTTTCTACTAATAGATTTGACATGGAATTCACTACCACAATATTCCATCCCGTATAGCCAATCTGTTTTCTTTCTACAAGCCAGTCTCCATTATGAATACTACGGTTGTTCTTGAATGCAGTAGATACTGTTTTTTCTTTATATAAACGAGAGGCGATACGTTTTTCAAAAGGATGATATAAAAAATCATTAGATTCATCCAGTAAATAACAATAAGCTGACTTCTGGTTCTGATAACGATCTAGAATACCTTCTATAGGCTCTGTATAATACTGCATCAATAAAATACCTGATCTTATATTGCCAGCATTAATATATTCTACATAACGGCTAATATCCATGACATAACCTGATAGATTGGATTTCACCAAGTGTCGATGACCATATTGAATGGTTTCAGTATTCTTTTTTGCATTTTTAAACCAGGATTGTTGAATATCAAAAACACCGGACGATTCTCCAAAACTCCAGACCCTATTCCCATTCATATCATAAAGAGATATACTATAAATCCTATTTGATTCATTGGAGATTTTCTGAGTCATAACTGTTTTAAACTGAACATTTTCACAATCATATTTCTTAATGTTCTGATAATAAACATCATTCACAAGACTATTGATTTCACTTACTTCATTTTCTAGACTTTGTGCTAAGGAGATTGTCTGTCGATCCATCTTCTCGACTGCATCTTTTTTAAAATAAGAAGAGAATAGATAAGAAAATAACATCATACTGCTGATAATACAAGCAGCAATGGAAACAGACATAACAACAGGTAATATAACACGTACACTTAATTTCTTATTTTTCATTTTCTAGTTTCCTATATTTAGCGGGAGAGACACCGCAGTTTTTCTTAAATACATAGCTAAAATAATTAGGTTCTGGATATCCTACCATTTCACCAATCACCAGACTCTTATAATTTGTCTGAAGTAAAAGTTTTTTTGCTTCTCCCATACGTAATCTTGTCATAAAACTCATAAAAGTCCCACCTGTTTCCTGTTTAAATATCTTGGAGAAATGAGAGGTACTGACATGTAATGCCTCACAAACACTTTCTACACTTAAATCTGGATCAGAGAAGTTTTCCTGAACTATCTTCTTAGCATTATCTACAAGTATCACATTATTATCTATACGTTTTTTCTGTATAAGAAGGCGAATCAATTGACAATAATCAAGTAGCCAGTGATCTAATTCCTCTCCTGTAGTGAGTGCAAGAATAGTAACGGCCATCTTTTTTGATCCAGCAAATTCTCCACTAGAAGAAATATGATATTTCTTATATAATCTTGCGAAAGAAAATGATATCTCCATAATCACCATCTGATATTCATTAAGATTATAATGAGCTTTATGAAGTAAATTAATCAATTCTTCAACCTGTTTCTTAAGTTCTTCTTCTTTACAATAGGTAATTGTTTTTCCAATCTGTTCTACATAAGCATTCCAATCTGTTTCGACTTCTTCTTGAAGCATTAAGTCATTATAGTATGTATAGCTTTCATCAGGAAGTACCAGATTATATTCTAAAGCATCTTTAGCCTGTGTATAAAGTGAAGGTATATCTTCTCTTTTATTTCCCGTACCACTTATTCCGCATGAAATATGAACACCAAAAATACGTGTAATCATAATTGATGCTTCTTGCAAAGTACGTGTTATTTTTCCTATTTCATGCTTTTTATTCGCACTTAAGAGGAATATTTCTTTGTCCCCTATTCCAAACTCATATCCCTTAGAAATCTTATCCAATGCTTCTTTAAGTGTTTCTTTAATAGAAAGTTCACTAAAAACATCCTGATGATTTTCTTTTTGTATTTTAACTGCAACAATACAATATTCCTGTTCATCAAGTTCTAGTCCAAGATTCTTGATCTGCTGTGCACATTCTTCTTGATTCATCGTACCTAGAACCATCTGTGTAAAAAACTGCTGTCTTAAGAGTGGAAGGCTTTTATAATAAGCATTTTCTAAACGAGTCCAGTTGATTTTTTCATTATATTCGTCTTCTAAACTTTGGTGCATCTTTTCTAGGAGTTTTTTCATCTCATCATAGTCAATAGGTTTCATCAAATATTCTGATACACCGTAGCTGATAGCAAGTCTGGCATATTCAAAATCATCCCATCCAGAAAAAAGAATAACCTTAGTATTCATATAATTATCATGAATAGTCTTAGCAAGCTCTAATCCATCCATAAAGGGCATCTTAATATCACTAATAACAAGATCTGGATGTAAGTCATCCATCATTTCTAATACTTCTTTCCCATTTTGTGCTGTTCCTGCCACTATGAATCCTAGTTCCTCCCAATTAATTCCCTTCTGCATACCATAGAGGATATTCTGTTCATCATCAGCCAAAATAATACTAAACGTTCTCATAAGCCTGCTCCTTACTTTTTATTATCATAACACTTTTTATTATATACGCGAAATAAGAACAAGCCGATTTCAGTTTATAAAATCAGCCTGTTCTTTAGAATTAACTATTAATTTTATCTACAACTTTTTTCATGAATTCATCATCTAACTTATACTTCTTCTTAAATACGATATAAGCTAAGATAACACCAATAGTTGGTACAACACACATTAATACACGAATTGAGTTCTGTGTAGCAAGTGACTGCACTGCATTTGGAACATAACCAGTAAGTTCTAGTACGAAACCAATTGCGAGTGAAGTGAAGGCGGCTGTTAATTTAACGATTAATGTCTGTAATGAGAAGACAACACCCTCATTTCTGTCACCTAATACATATTCACCATAGTCTACAACATCAGCTAAGAATACAGTTGCACATCCAAGTTCTAGACCAGTACCAGTCTTGACAACAATACCCGCAATAGCAGTTAACAAGATATTTGTAGGACAAACAAAACCAACAACAAGTAATAAGATTAAACCAATTGGAGGTAATGCACATGCGAATAAGAATGCTTTCTTTCTTGATAATGCTTTAGTAACCTTAGGGAAGATAAGAAGACCAACAACTTCAGCAACTGAAGCACTGATCATAAAAGCTGATAACATACCAGCGTTATTACATACATAACTAAAATAATAAGTAGCAACACCCATGATTGCCTGAATAGCAACGTTATATAATAGAATTAATAATACTGCCCATCTTAACTGGTCATTTTTCTTAATAACTATGAAAATGTCTCTGAATTTCATCTTTTCCTTTTTTTCATCATTTGTCTGAACTTTAGGAAGGTTTAAGACACATACTGCCATAGTGAAAATGAATGTAGCTGCGATGATTAAAGCAAATCTATGATAACCAATATAATTTCCACCAAGACCCTTGATGATCTGAACACCAAAACCAGCAATAATTAATGACTGACCAATACTTGCAAAGATTCTTGGAAGTACTGATACTTTTTCACGTTCTTCTGGATCAGAAGTTAAGTTTGGAATAACTGACCAATAAGGAATATCCATGATTGTATAAGTCATGCCCCATAATACATAGATAACTGAAGCGAAGATACAAAGATTTACACCTGTAAGATGGAAATCTGTGAATACAATAACGAATACAAATGCGTTAATTAATGTTCCTGCTACTAACCAAGGAATGAATTTACCATAACGGCTTCTTGTATTATCCACAAGCATACCCATAAATAAATCATTGAAGGCATCCCAGATCTTCGCAACGAAGAACATTGTCCCGATGAATGCTGGTGCAACCTTAATGATATCTGTGAAATAGATCATTGAGAATGTGGCAATCATACCATAAATCAAGTCTTTACCTAATGCACCAAATGCGAATGAATATTTTACTCTACCAGGAATCTTCCCCTGATAAACGACACTACTTTTACTATTGTTTTCCATATTTTCTCCTTCTTTTTTTGCTTTGTGTGTACATCACTCTTACTGCTCCTAAATGATACCGCTTTTATTCATGAATGAACATCTGATATTCTATTCATAAAATATGAATTTCTATTTTATTACCTATTTTTAATAATAGTTTTCCTTAGTTAAAAAAGCGACATGAATGATTTCATGTCGCTTTAGGGGGGAATTAAGGTATTATTTACTTTTCAAAACCAACTGATAATATATCTAGATTTCCTTCTTTTACTATTAGTTTAAGTTGAGTATATTGATAAGATGCATCAATGGATATGTCTTTCTTATCCCATGCATCATTACTAAATGTCATATCACCAACCAAATGATTATCAAAATATACTTGTAGAGTACCAGTACCTCTTGCAGTGATATTTAATCTAGTATCCTTCTCTATAGAAAAATACTTATAAACTACTTCTGCTTATTTAGCTGCATTCTTAATAAAGACGTCATCTCCTGAATGAGTAATATATGGGATATACTCCGTAAGTTTTTATTACGGTATTGACTTTTCATTTAAATTTAAATTTCATTATAGTCATAATTATATTATTTACAATGGTCAAAACAAATGATATGTACAAGTTCTCAACACATTAAAAATAACTGTTGAGAGCTTGAAATGTTTTTGTCAAGCCAGAAATGTTTTTTCCTAAAAACGCAAAAATCATTATATCATACTACAAGGAGTTTCTTATCATGAAATATTCAACAAAATTAAGTGATGCTGTTCATGTGATGGTTCTGATTGCTATTAACCAGGAAAAATCTCTCTTTAGTGCCTCAATTGCAGAAAGCATCCATACAAATCCCGGCTTTGTACGCCAGCTTATGTTAACGTACTTATGACTAGTGTAGCTGGACATGCCCGTCCTTCTCTTTTTAAACCAACAGACCAATTCACATAGCTGGATATTTATAAAGCTGTTGAAGGAGAGAAACCACTGCTTCATTTAGATACTCATACCAACCCTGATTGTGGCACTGGCATTAATATTCAGTTATCTTTACAGCAATTCTATAATGAAGTCCAAAAAACTGCTGAAGAAAAAATGAATATGATTACTTTACAGGATATTATAAATACATATTATCAGCGAACATCCATGCATAATGATTTTTAAAATACTATATAACAGATAGAAATTGAGTTTCTTGATGCAGAGATACGGTTTAACAAAAAAGTGACAGTGCGATATACATTTTGCATTTCTTGCCTGACACTTTTTTCTTAACTCCTACACTTTATCTTTAATTGTCTTCTCTACTTCAATAATACGTCTACCAATTCTCTTTGTTTCTATTTTTTTATAAGCTTCTAAACAAGGAATAAATTCCTTATTCCCTTCTTCCTCAATAATATCAAGTATACGTAAAATAACCTTTCTATTTACTTTAATCAGTTTATGAATGACACGCGGATTATTTTCTTTTACATCCAAGCAGAACTGTTGATATAATTCCTGAGCAAATGTTTCTTTCTCTATTGCCCATCCTTCATCAGAAAATACTAATAAGGGAAGACGCCCTTCATATTTTATTCTAAGATAATCTTCATCAATCATCCAATCAATATAATGCATAATATCAGCTAATTTCATATCATGATAATATCCATAAGCAGGACACTCATCTAATTTCAGTTCTAATACCTTTTTGTCTTTAGAACCTTTTAATATCTTAGCAAGCATATTTCTTCCTGCTTTCATAATACATGTATCAGCAGCTCTTAAGATCATCTTGATATCTTCTGGAGGTAATTCCTTTACATTACCTGTATCAAGAATGACAGGTATTCTATTAACTCTTCTACTCATTGGTTATCTACTCGCTTTCATATAAAAATATTACCACCATCTCTTACACTATTCAAGTAAACCAATAAAGCTATAAAACGCCTATAAAATGAGATAACCCCCCTACATACATAGGAGGCTTCACTTTACTTTCTATTTATATAACAACCACAAGGCATATCTGCTGCTTCACCAATAGAAGGGTCTAATGCATAGACTTCTTCTAGAGATACAATCCTTGCATCATCCATAGAATGTTCTTTATCACATAAGAACTGCCACATACCATCTTCATCATGAGTTATATAAGCAATAGCTTCTTCTTTATTTAGTACATGCCTGCATACTATGCAGGCAGTATGTGGATCGTCATCAAATGGGAACATATTATTTACTCAACAATAAAATATTTTCGATATGGGGGGTATGCGGGAACATATCTACTGGCTGTACATCTATTGGCTTATATCCCTTTTCTACTAAATATGTTAAATCTCTTGCCTGAGTCGCTACATTGCATGAAATATAGACAATACGTTCAGGAGAAAGTGTAGTCAATCTTTCTAAGAATTCAGTAGAACATCCTTTTCTAGGTGGATCCACCATAACACAATCCACCTTTTCATGTCTTTCTACAAATTCAGTCATGAAATGACCTGCATCATCACATACAAATTCCGCATTTGTAATATGATTTCTTTCAGCATTCTCTTTTGCATCTACAATCGCCTGTGGAACGACTTCTACACCATAAACCTTCTTTACATGTCTAGCAAGGGTCAAAGAAATAGTACCTATACCACAATACGCATCAATAACGACATCCGTTGGTTTAAATTTTGCATATTCAATGGCTTTAGAATAAAGTACTTCTACCTGTCTTGGGTTAATCTGATAGAAAGACTTCATAGAAATCTTATAAGTATTACCTAGAAGTGTATCTTCAATATACCCTTCACCATATAATACTTTTTCTTCTTCACCTAATATGACATTATCATGACGTGGATTGATATTCTGAATAATTGTACGTATTTCTGGATATTCATTCGTTAAAATATCAATGATTTCATGAATATGTGGAATCTTCTTTTTATAAGAGATAAATACAACCATGGCTTCATTCTTATGATAGCTTGTCTTAGTTAAGACATGCTTTATATTACCTGATTTAGTAATTTTATCATAAGGCTGGATATGATACTCTTCAAAAAGTTCTTTAATACGTTTAATGACCTTATTAGAGAATTCATTCTGAATAAGACAGTAATCGTTATTAATGATATCGTTTGTACGTGCTTTATAAAATCCAGAGACAATATGACCATCCTGCTTACCAAAAGGAACCTGCACCTTATTACGATAATGATAAGGGTCCATATCCATCAAACAGTCATTTACTTCCAGATCCTGATGAGCAATCTTCAAGAATGTTTCTTTTACTCTATTTGTCTTAAAAGACTGCTGTTCATAATCTGACATATGCATCAAAGAACAGCCACCACACTGCTTAAAACACTCACATTTTGGTTCTATTCGTTCACTAGAAGGTGTCTTTAATTCCACTACTCTTCCTACACAATAGCTCTTAAGCACCTTGATAACTTCTATTTCAGCCACTTCATGAAGTAATAGATTCTTTACAAAAATAGTTATATTATCCTGCTTTACAACACCTAAACCATCATGTGTATAATCGATACATTCACCTATAAACTTATCTCTCTTATTCATATATATCCTCCTCGTCAAAAAAAAGCGATTAGAAATCGCTTTTCATTTTATTGCTCAGTTGCTTTCGCTTTATTTGTTGTTTCCTGATCCTTTACTGATGAAAGAGTAAATCCGATATCATCTTTACCAGCCTGCTTAGTACCATAGATTGGATAATCTGTATCATTACCACCAGTTAGATAAAGATTCACTTCATATTGCTTTACGCCATTATGCTTATTCAATAATTCTGAATAAGAAGATCCCTCATAAGCAGGTTGACCACCTTTTGAATCAAGGATTTTCACAACTTCTCTTGAAACTTCTTCTGCAGTCTTTGCGGATGTGCCATTATTAAAGACAATATCTACCTTGAACTGCTTACATGCTGTTTCAATATCAATAGATGCAATAGAACTGTATTTAGACTTCGCTTCATTCATGGTGTCATCTAAAACACTTTTTTGAACTGTTACAAGTCCTTCACAGCGGTCACCGTATACAGGTCCTTCATCCTTTAAAGCACTATATAAATAGATTCCGAATGCGAGTACAAGTACTGCAACGATTCCAAGCACAATATATTTAGTTTGAATTTTCTTTTTTGGTTCTTTAGAAGGTTCAATACCCATTTCTTTAGGAGTTGGCTTCTTTTCAGCTTTCTTCTTAGGTGTCTGGATAACTACTTCTTCTTCATCATCAAAATGAAATCTTTCTTTGGACACATTAATCACCTACTTTACCCTTCTATTTTACCAAAGAAATAAAGTAAAGTATAGTTATTTAATTCTTTCTTTAAGAAGTTCAACAAGTAACTTGTTAACCATACCAGGGTTAGCCTGACCTCTAGACTTCTTCATAACCTGTCCTACTAAGAATCCTACAGCACGGTCTTTACCATTTGCATAGTCTTCAATAGACTGTGGGTTCGCATCTAATACTTCATTAGCCATAGTTTTCAAAGCATTAGGGTCAGAAATCTGTTTCATACCCTTTTCTTCAATGATCTTTTCAGGATCTTTATTGTCTGTCATCATTGGTTCAAAAACTTTTTTAGCCTGTTTAGAAGAGATTGTACCATCTTCGATGAAATTGATTAGTTTAGCAAGGTATTCTGGATTTAATTCAATATCATCATAAGACTGGTTGTTCTTATTTAAGAAAGCCAATACATCACCTAATAACCAGTTAGATACATTCTTGTAATTCTTAGTATATTTAATAACTTCATTGAAGTAATCAGACATAGACTTAGTAGAAACAAGAATCTTAGCATCTACCTTAGGAATACCATATTCTTCTTCGTAATGCTTTTCTCTTTCTCCAGGCATCATAGGTAATTCATTCTTAATTCTTTCTACCCAAGCATGATCTAGTCTAATTGGTAAGATATTTGGTTCAGTATAGTACTTATAGTCTACTGCATCCCCTTTAGAACGCATGACTGTAGTGATTTTTTCTACTTCATCATATCTTCTTGTTTCCTGAAGGACTTCTCCTCCAGATTCAATAACTTCCTGCTGACGTCCCGCTTCATAATCGATTGCCTTCTGAACGTTGCTGATAGAGTTTAAGTTCTTGATTTCTGTACGTGTACCAAATGCTTCCTGACCAAATGGACGAATGGAAACATTGACGTCACAGCGCATAGAACCTTCTTCAAGCTTTGCATCAGATACTTCTGTATATAAGAATACCTGTCTTAATGCTTCAAGATAAGCACTTGCTTCTTTACCTGAACGGATACAAGGCTTAGTAACGATTTCGATAAGTGGAATACCTGCACGGTTGTAATCGATTAATGAGTAATCAGTTAAATGAAGCTGTTTTGCAGTATCTTCTTCCATATGTAATCTTTCGATATCAATACGCTTTTCTTCTCCATCTACTTCAATCATTAAATAACCATTACGTCCAATAGGTCTTTTATCCTGAGTGATCTGGAACCCTTTAGGAAGGTCAGAATAATAATAATTCTTACGGTCAAAACATAGTAATTCATCAATTTCCATATGTAATGCATGGCATACACGAATAGCGAATTCTACACCTCTTTTATTTAAGCATGGTAATGTTCCTGTCATCCCCATGTCTACTTCATTGATCATTGTATTTGGATCTTCACCAAATGTAACTGGCGAAGCAGAGAACATCTTTGAATTAGTCTTTAATTCGCAATGTACTTCTAGCCCGATGACTCTTTCGTAATCCATCTTTAGTCCTCCCTCTTATACTGGTTCTTGAATCCTAATGCTTCTTCTAATGCATAAGCAACATTCAAGACAGTCTGTTCTTCAAAAATACGTCCTGAGATATTAACAGCCACTGGCATATTATCTACAAATCCAGAAGGAATAGAGATAGATGGTGTACCTGCAAAGTTGGCAAGACATAACCAGTTTTCAAGAATAATATATTCATCGCTTAAGTAATCTTCAGCTGCTTCATCAATTAAAGGTGCAACACCTCCACCATTAGGTGCAATGATGATATCGTAGTTTTCATAGATCTTATTTAATTCATCTACAACAAGTCTTCTTACTCTCTGTGCTTTTCTGAACATCTTTTCCTGATTTTCAGTGGCAAGAGCTAAGTTACCTAGAATAAATCTTCTCTTAATATGATCACCAAAACCATCAGTACGAGAATTGATCATAACATCATCAGGAGTATCCCCCTGCTGTCTATCTCCATACTTGATTCCATCTAAGCATGAATGGTTACTTGTTGCTTCTGAGTTCGCAATAATTGTATATGTTGGGAGTAAAGTCTTCATAAGCTTCTTATCCATTTCAACATCTTCAACTGTTGCACCAAGAGACTTTAATGTTTCAACAACATTTTCAAAAGTCTTTTTTACTTCTTCATTTCTTACTTCATTAGATACAGTAGTTAAAACACCAATCTTTAAGTCAGAAATATCAGTTGTTAAGTTTTCTAAATAATGTGGTACTTCTCTATTTGATGAAGTCATATCACGGTTATCTCTACCTGCTAATGCTTCAGTCACAATAGCCATATCACGTACATTTCTAGTAAATGCACCTACATGGTCTAATGAAGATGCATAAGGAATAACACCATAACGAGAGATTCTGCCCCAAGTTGGCTTGAAACCAACAATACCACAGAATCCAGCTGGCTTTCTAATTGAGTCCCCTGTATCACTACCTAATGCGAATGGAATAAGACCACTTGCAACAAGTGCTGCAGATCCTCCTGATGAACCACCAGAAATACGTCTTGTATCCCAAGGGTTATGTACTGGACCAGTAAGTGCTGATTTATTTGTACCACCCATAGCAAGTTCATCCATAGAAGCCTTACCTACTAAACCTACACCATGCTGATTTAATAAATCAACAACATGTGCATTGTATACTGGTACATAATCAGCAAGCATCTTACTTGATGCAGTTGTCTTAATACCTTTAGTGTTATAGTTATCTTTTAATACATATGGAATATGTGATAAAAGATCATCAGTCATAGGTGCTTCAATTGCTTTGTATGCTTCTTCTTCAGTAATAGTTACAAAAGCATTGAGTCTTTCCTGTTGTTTCTTTGCTTCTTCAAATAATTCTTTATAATATTCTTTTACATCTAACTCTCCACTTTTGAAAAGTTCATGTAATTCTTCAATAGTATGTGTCACCATTATCCTACCACCTTTGGAACTCTGATCTGATTGCGCTGTACAGTCTTACAGTTCTTTAATGCATCTTCTGTACTAATTACATGATTAGGTTCGTCCTCTCTTAAGAATGTTGTTTCAACCACATAAGGGAATGCGAGGGGTTCTACACCTTCAGTATCAATTTCATCAAGTGCCTGTACATGGCTCATGAATACTTCATACTGTTCTCTTAATGCTGGCATTTCTTCGTCAGTGATGTTGAACATGGTTTTTCTTCCTAGTTTTTTCAACATTAAATCTGTATCGTCCATAATTAACCTCCTACTGTTCTAATATAGATGTCTTTGCATCTTCGCCTTTTTTCTTAATAATCACAGCCATCAATTCATCCTGTGAATACACAAGAACCTTAATATTAAAGTCCTGTGTGAATTTACTATTAATGTTATCAGCAATCACTGAAGTCAGATATAGTAATTCTGTATATGTCTTGATATTCAAGTGTGCTGTGATTTTCATTGACTGAATTGTATCATTGATGTAGTTGGCTTCACCAACTAAACCAGCCGCTTCTGTAGAAGCCTTCTTCAAGTTAGACTTGATTGTCGCAAAATCTGAAGCAGTGGCTGGATCTAACTTAGATGCACGAGAACTAGTAAAGAAGACATTTTCATGATTAACCTTCTTTAAAGTTCCAGCACTGCCACCTTCGCAAAATGCTTCATAAATATAATTACCATTTGTTTCAGATATTTCATTATTATTAGCACGATATACACCAATCATAACGGGAATATCTGTTAATTTTTTCTTATTTGAACGGATATACTTATAAATCTTCTTAACACACTGCTGTGAATAGGTTCTTAATTTTTCATCGCTGAGCGTCACTGCAGGTGAAGAAAGTTTACCATCAATCTGTTCTTTAGGATCAAGAATAAGCGCAATAGAAATACCTTTTAATACATAACCAGAACCGCTCTTCTTATAATAATCCTGTTCAGTTAAATTAGATACAAGAACAGGACTCTGTAATCCTTCATAAGTCTTACCACTTTCTATCTGTAATGTATCAGGATATTTCTTATCTTCTTCTTTAGTTCCTGCTGCATCTCTTTTTAGAAGATTATTATAATCGGTTGGTGTTAATTCTAATCCTTCTGATAAATAATAATCGTTTGTAGAGAAATGACTAGTGGAAAGAATCTGTAATCCTGAACCGATAGTTACTAAATCCTTTGTATTACTGAAGTTCAAATAGAATTTCTCGCTATTTTTAGAACGTCCATTATTAATCATGTTGTAGTAATTGCCATCAAATGTCTTAGCAGATGACTCTTTTGTACTACTTGATGTTTTCACTGTTTTGCTGGAGCATCCTGTCGCAAAAATAAGCATGATGCTAACAAGAGCTTTTAAAAATTTATTCATAGTCCGCTAGCCTCCTTAAATGCTGATTCATTCATGATTGAAATACCAAGATCAACTGCTTTAGTATATTTAGATCCTGGATTTTCCCCAACAATCACTAAATCTGTTTTCTTTGATACACTACCTGTGACATTTGCACCCTGACTTGTTAGATAATCTTTAATTTGTTTTCTTGTCATAAGTGTTAAGGTACCAGTAATAACGACTGTCTTATCTCTAAATGGATTATCACCTTCCTGACGGACTTTTAAATAATCCATATTGAGCCCTAACTCCCTTAAATGTGCAATCAACTCTAAATTACGTTCATTACGTTTAAATGCTGCAAGAGAAGACGCAATTGTATCACCTACATCCTTAATACTTGTTAATTGTACATAATTTGCATTAAGAAGTGCATCCATTGAACCAAAATGATAAGCAAGTGTATCTGCCATCTTTGCTCCAATTCCTTTAATACCTAAACCAAATAAAAGCTTTTCTAGAGAATTTGCTTTACTATTCTCAATCGCCTCTAAGAGTTTATCCATGGATTTCTTCCCAAAACCTTCAATATCCATGATTTCTTTTTCATGTACACCAAGATGATAAATATCTTCAATACATGTCACAAAACCTAAGTTATAGAACTGTTCGATGATCTTATCACCAAGTCCATCAATATTCATTGCTTCACGACTTGCAAAATGAATCAGCTTCTCAATCTTCTTTGAGTCGCATTCTTCATTCACGCAATAATAAGCGGCTTCATTAGGTTTTCTTACAAGTAGAGAACCACACTTAGGACATACCGTAATCATCTTAAAAGGTATTTCATGACCAGTGCGTCTTTCTTTAATAGCAGAAACAACCTCAGGGATGACATCTCCTGCTTTTCTTACAATAACATCATCACCTATACGAATATCTTTACGTATACAATTGTCTTCATTATGAAGCGTTGCGCGCTGAACAAGTGAACCAGCAACTCGTACTGGTTCTAGGACTGCATTAGGTGTAATCTGCCCTGTACGTCCAATTGTGAAGATAATATCTTTAAGTTTAGTAATCACTTCTTCAGCCGGAAACTTATAAGCAATAGCCCATTTAGGTACCTTTGCTGTATAACCTAGTTTTCTTTGTGAATCAAGGTCATTGACCTTAATAACCACACCATCAATATCATAAGGAAGTGTTGGTCTGAGTTTTGCTACTTCTTCAATATAGTTCCATACTTCCTGAATAGTCTTGCACTTACGTGTATAAGGATTTGTCTTAAATCCAAGATCCTTGATTTTCTCTAAACATTCATAATGTGTAGAAACATTTAATTGAGATGCTTCTGGCACATGATATAAGAAGGCATCAAGGCCTCTTTTTGCCGCCACACGACTATCTAGCTGTCTAATACTGCCTGCTGCTGCATTACGACAATTCGCAAAGAGAGGAAGACCTGCATCAGTACGCTCTTTATTCAATCTTTCCAATGCCTTTTTAGGCATGATGATTTCACCACGTACTTCTAGTGGTCCTTTAAAATCAATATGAAGAGGGATGGAACGAATCGTTTTAACGTTATGAGTAATATCTTCACCCACAGTTCCGTTTCCTCTTGTTGCTCCATACTGTAAAACACCATCCTGATATACAAGCGACACAGATAAACCATCCAGCTTCAGTTCACATATATATTCTGGATTAGGAATCACATCAGTGACACGATTATTGAAGGTATAAACCTCATCTTCATTAAAGATATCACCAAGTGACATCATCATACGCTGATGTGTCACCTTCTTGAAACCTTCTAATACTTCTCCACCCACTCTCTGGCTAGGAGAATCAGTAGTAATCCAGGCAGGATTGGCCTGTTCAATACGGATTAATTCTTCCATTAAACGGTCATATTCCTGGTCACTTACAGTAGGATTGTCCTGTACATAATATTCATAGTTGTATTTATTCAATAAGGCTTTTAATTCATTAAGTCTTTCAAATGACATCTTACTCATTCCTTTTCTTTTGGTATTATAACAAAATTCTCTCGATAATAAAACCGAAAATCAGTTAGATAAGCGCTTTAACGCATGATGATTTCCCATTAAGGTCTTGATTCCATGAGGCACTTCAAAGGCTACATCAATTAGCTGACCATTAACCTTTACTACTACACCCTTGCCAAAAACATCATGATTGACAAAATCGCCTACTTTCCAGTCATCTACACCATTATCACCAATCAAATCAGGATAAGATTCATGAACATAATGACGTGTCTTAAATTTCGAAGGACGCCCTACGTGTTCTACAGAATCACGACCAATTTCATCAACAAAACGTGATGTGACCTTAGGAGATTGAGAGACAAAGCTAAAGCCCTGACTATCAGTTAAATAAAGACGCTTTTTAGCACGTGTAAAGGCAACATAGGCAAGTCTTCTTTCTTCTTCTAGCCCTTCATCTCCTCCTTCACTGAGTGTTCTTTCAGAAGGAAAAATGCCTTCAGATAAGCCTGATACAAAGACATAGTCAAATTCTAGACCTTTCGCCATATGAATACTCATAAGTGAGACATAATCACCTGTTTTTTCTTCGTCCTGAGATGTATAGAGCGCAATATCCTGTAAATAAGATTCAAAATCAGGTGTTTCTGGATGAGTCTTCACATAAGTATCAATGGAATTCTTTAATTCCATGAGGTTTTCAATACGATTGTCTTCTTCATTCTGCTTCATTAAAGCAAGATAACCTGTATCCTTTAATAAATCTTCATAAATATCTGCTAGACTCTTATCAGAGACTCTGGCCTTTTCAATTACTTCTACAAGTTCCTTTAAGCCTTTTTTAGCTTTACCACCTACACCAATTTCATCCAAGAAGAAACAGACTGCTTCATAATTGGTAATTCCATGTCTCGAAGCTGTCAAAGTGATTTTTTCTAGTGTCTTAGTCCCAATACCTCGCGTTGGTGTATTAACAACACGTTCAAATGAAAGGTCATCACCCATGACTACAAGTCTGATATAACTTAAAGCATCCTTCACTTCTTTACGGTTAAAGAACTTGAGACCACCAAAAATCTTATAGGGGATCTGGCGACGAATCATTTCTTGTTCGATTGTACGAGATAGATAATTGGCACGATATAAAACAGCAATATGAGATTCAGAAATGCCTGTCTGAGTAATTTTCTCAATTGTATCACAAATATACTTCGCCTCAGCATCTTCACTCACTGCTGCATAATGTATAACCTTATCTCCTTCTTCTAGTTCAGAGAAAAGACTTTTTTCTAATCTATTCTTGTTCTTACGAATCAGATTATTAGAGATATCAAGAATAGTCTTTGTTGAGCGATAATTCTGATCAAGAATAACTGTTTTAACATTCTTATAATCTTTATCAAAGTTCATGATATAGTTCACATCACTCCCTCTGAAAGAATAGATTGTCTGATCAGGATCACCTACAACACAAACAATAGAATCCTGAGCAAAATAATGAATGAGGTTATATTCAATAGAACCTACATCCTGGAATTCATCAACATGGACAAACTGATAACGTCTAGACCATCTCGATACAATATCAGGATTATCCTGGAAGATCTTTAATGTATTTAAAAGAAGATCATCAAAATCCATCATATTATGGTCTTCTTTATACTTTTCATACAGTACAAAGACTTCTGCCTTGATTTTTTCTCCTGGCATATTTCCAGCTAGCTGCAGGGCTTTAGCTGGAGTGACAAAGTTCACCTTATAAGAAGAAATATAATTGATCATAGATTTCACACTGATTGTTTTCTGATCAATCTCTTTTTCTTTGTATAACTTTTTAATAAGTGATTTCTGGTCTTCTTCATCCATAATGATAAAGTTATGAGGATAACCAATGGCTGTAGAATGTTGTCTTAGTACGCGTACACATAAAGAGTGGATGGTACAGATTGTTATACCTAAAGAGGTACCAAGAATAGTTTCTACTCTTGTCTTCATTTCATTAGCTGCTTTATTAGTAAATGTGATAGCAAGAATATTATGAGGATTGACTCCTACTTCTTCAATTAAATATGCAATACGATATGTGACGACACGTGTTTTACCTGAACCGGCACCGGAAATGATTCTTAAGTGTCCATCTAGATAAGTGGCTGCTTCTAGCTGTTTAGGGTTTAATAATTGACTGAGTTCCATATTTATAATCCTCCTTATTCGCACCACTTAATATAACATAAAAAAGAGTGCTAGGCACTCTTTATTTATATTGATGTGATTTTCCAATAATATCAGTGATGTTTTCAATACCCATTGCATCAAGTTCATCATTTATTTCCTGAATAATACGAGGACATGCATATGGGTCTACTAAGTTAGCACAACCAACCTGTACAGCACTTGCACCTGCAATCATCATTTCGATTGCATCTCTACCAGTAGAAATACCACCCATGCCAATAACTGGGATATTCACTGCCTGAGAGACCTGATAAACCATTCTTAAAGCAACTGGGAAGATAGCAGGTCCTGAATAACCACCTGTCTTATTCGCAATAATAGGCTTACCTGAACGGATATCAAAACGCATACCAACTAAAGTATTGATCATTGAGATACCATCAGCACCGGCTTCTTCCACTGCTTTCGCAATTGCCACAATATCAGTTACGTTTGGAGATAACTTAACATAAAGTGGTTTAGTAATGACAGCTTTTACTGCTCGAGTCACTTCTGCTGCCATAGCAGGATCAGTACCAATGGCCATTCCTCCTGCATGAACGTTAGGACAGCTGATATTTAATTCTAATGCCCCAATACAATCTTCTTTAGTCAATTTTGCAGCAGTCTGTACATAATCATCAATACAGCTGCCACCAATATTCGCAATTGCCTTACCTGAATAAACTTCTCTTAGTTTAACTAATTCAGTTTTAATGACTTCATCAACACCTGGATTCTGTAAACCAATCGCATTTAATAAACCAGAAGGTCCTTCCGCAATACGTGGAAGTGGGTTACCATAGCGTGGTTCAAGTGTTGTACCCTTCAAGCTCATAGAGCCTAATACATTAATATCATAGAACTTAGTGAATTCATAACCGAATCCAAAAGTACCACTTGCTGGAATAACAGGATTCTTCATATCAAGTCCTGGTAGTTTTACAGATAAATTAGCCATTGATAATCACCTCATCTGAAGAAAGAACTGGTCCTTCTACACAAATTCTCTTATATGGTTTTGTTTTTACTTTACATGAACATCCCATGCAGGCACCAAAGCCACAACCCATTCTTGCTTCAAAAGAAAGAGAACCATTATCTGGGAAGTTCTTTACTAATGCATCTAACATTGGTTCTGGACCACATGCATAGTAATGATCAAATGTTAAATTATTTTCTTTAATGGCATCAATGACTGTACCCTTAGTACCACAAGTGCCATCCATTGTAGAAATATAAGTAGGACAAAGCTTCTTGAATTCTTCTTCATAGAAAACATCATAAGAACCATTGAAACCTAATACTGCAGAGACCTTAACACCCTTTGCGATAAGTCTTTTTGCAAGACCATACATAGGAGGTGTACCACTTCCACCACCTACTACGATAACTTCATTGTAATCAGTATCAGTAAAACCATTACCTAGACCAATTAATACATCTAGTTTTTCTCCTGGTTTTTTTTCTGAAAGAATCTTAGTTCCTTCACCTCTGATACGATAGATTAGTTTAATATGTGTATCATCATAATCTAAAATACTCATTGGTCTTCTTAAGTATGGCTGAAGTGAGTCATTGATCTTAATATTGATGAACTGCCCAGGTGCTGTAATAAAAGAAGCCCCTTCCCCTTCAAGTTCCATTTCAAATAGACCAGGAATTAATTCTTTATTGTAGTTGATTGTAAGAAAATCCTGATAATTCTTCATTTTATTCCTCCACTAATAATTGTCCATCGACAATATTCATAATTAATTCACCTTTTACCTTCCATCCTAAGAAAGGTGTATTGCATGCTTTAGATTTCAAATCTTCTTCTTTGATTGTATATTCCTTATTTAGATCAAAGGCACATAGATCAGCCTTCATGCCTTCTTCAATAGAAGCATCCAGGTTAAGTGTCTTTGCAGGACCAGAAGTCAAGCAGTCAAGAACTGTTTCTAGCTTAATAAGGCCTTCTTCTACAATATATGTATAGATTAATGGGAAAGCATGCTGTAAGCCGATAATACCAAATGGTGCTTTATCAATTGGTTTATTCTTTTCATCTCTTGAATGAGGTGCATGGTCTGTCGCAATAACAGTAATGACTCCATCATTAACGGCCTTAATAATCGCTTCACGATCTTCTTTTGTACGAAGAGGTGGATTCATCTTATAGTTAGGATGACAATCCTGAATGTTATCTTCAGTTAAAATCAAATGATGAGGTGATGTTTCACCACTGACTCTTTCACCACGTGCACGGCTTGCACCAAGTAATGCAACTGTTTCTTTTGTAGAAATATGACAGATATGATATCTGTTATGAATCTTATCTACAAGCTGTAAATCACGGTCTACCTGCTTATATTCACTTGCACTATTGATACCAATCAAGCCATGCTCTTTAGCATAATGACCTTCATGAATGCAGCCACCATGTAATTCAGATTCATCTTCACAATGAGCGACGATGATAGAATCAAGTGCTTTTGCACGTGTCATGGCTTCTTCCATCTTTTCATCTTTCTGAACACCTTTACCATCATCTGAGAAACCAAGAACGATTGGCTGTTTGATATTTTCTTCCATATCAACAACCTTCTGACCCTTTAATTCTTCTGTGATAGCACTATAAGTATATGTTTTGACCTGTGCATCCTTTTCACAGCGTTTTGTAAAGTCTTCAATTGTTTCCTGATCATCCATACAAGGTAATGTATTAGCCATTGCGACAATCGTTCCATATCCACCATAAAGTGCGGATGCACTACCAGTAGAGATAGTTTCTTTATGTTCAAAGCCAGGTTCACGAAGATGTGTATGGATATCAATAAAGTTATGAGATAAAAGTGCTCCATGAAGATCAATCACTTTATCTGCTTCTTCATTACATGCACCAATCTTCTTGATGATGCCATCTTTAATCAATACATCTGTATCACTGAATGATTCATGACGATACAAATGTGCATTCTTTAATAATAAACGCATAATCTACCCCCTGTATTTTTTAATTAGTTTTTCTTCAACACATGCTGGTACAAGACCTTCAACACTATGATTATGAGATACAATCTCCTTCACAAACGATGAAGAGACAAATGTATAAGCAAGTCGAGTCATTAAGAAGACTGTTTCAATGCCTTCATCTAAATACTGGTTTGTAAAGCACATCAAAGACTCATAGTTATAGTCTTCTGTTGCACGTAAACCACGTACAAGCACCTGCGCTCCCACTTCCCTTGCATACTCTACAGCAAGAGCACTACTTTCGTCAATGACAACATTAGGAAACTGTTTTGTTGCTTCTCTTAACATTTCTATACGTTCTTCTACAGAGAATAAGCATGTCTTATGTGGATTAATAAAAATAGTCACATAAAGTACATCATACATCTTAGAAGCACGTTCAATAATATCAAGATGTCCATTTGTGACAGGATCAAATGTTCCCGTATATACTGCCTTTATCAAGATGAAGCCCCCTCATATTTCACGATTTGAAGACATGTGATACCATAATTGTTTTCTTTAATAAGTCTAAAAGGTGCTTCGTATTCAAGCTTCTCTTCAGTTAAATCTTCTATCACGAGAATACAGCCATCTTTCAAGTTTCCATTATCCTTAAGTGTATGAATAATATCCTTATTAATCTTCATACCATAAGGTGGATCTAATAAAACAAGACTAAACTGAATGCCTTCTTCCTTAAGAATTCCTAAAGCCTTACGATAATCAGCTTTCATCACATGTGCATTCGTAATCTTTAAATTATTAATATTCTCTCTAATAACTTGAAATGCCTTATATTGTTTATCTACTGCATACAGTTCATCCATTCCTCGACTTAACGCTTCAATGCCAAGTCCTCCACTTCCTGCAAATAAGTCAAGGCAGATTCCTCCATCAAAATAAGGACCAATCATATTATAAAGATTCTCTTTATTTTTATCTGTTGTAGGACGTGTCAGCTTAGAAGGCACCGCCTTTAGCTGTCTGCTTTTATATTTACCTGCTATAACGCGCATAACTTCTTCCTATCCTTCCCTTTGCGAGTTCATCACTGATATCATCAAAGACAATTGTAGTGATGTCATCTAACATTTCATTGAGTTCACCATAAGCACTCAAATATGCATTCATCTCTGGTATACTGTAAAGTTCTCTTCTTATATTTGTGATACGTTCCTGAAGCTCTTTCGTATCACAATAGGGGCCAAAACGTGCTAAATCTTCTTTTTCTTCATTTAAGCGATTCATTTCACGCATCAAAGACTTAACCTCAGGTAATTTAAATACTTGAAGTGAATCATGATATGACTTGAAGCACTCTTCTTCTTTAATTGCTTCTATAAGTTCATTAATTGATTCATAAATCATAATGATTTCTCAATAGCCTCCTGCTTCTTTTCACGATTATATTTCGCAATAAGAGCCTGAGCCACACCAATACAAGTTAAAGCCATTAAAGTCGATGTACCACCGGCACTAATTAATAGTAAAGGTACCCCAGTCATTGGAATAAGACCAGATACACCACCTACATTGACCATTAAATGTACAAAGAAGTAACTTGCGATACCAATAAGAGTAAGTTTATCTCTTGATTCTTTCATACAGAAAGCATATCTAAATAATCTACAGATAATAATAGAGTAAGGAATAAAGAATGCCGCAAAGCCCACTAGTCCTAATTCTTCCACAATAATAGAGGAAATAAAATCGTTCTGTGCTTCAGGAATATAACCGAATTTCATAATAGAATTTCCGAAGCCACGACCAATCAACCCGCCATTTGTATAGCCTACAAAACCATTGATAATCTGATAGTTGGATCCATAAATATCTTTTAATGGATTCAGCCAAGAAGCAATACGTGCCATCTGATGACCTTTTAAGAAACGTTCATGAAATAAGATAAAGACAAGTACTGCAAGAAATACAAGAAATAATCCAATAATCTTATAAGGACGATAATATTGAGATGGAGTCGCAAAGAACAGACAGGCAGACATGACGAGTAGAATCAAGCCACTTCCCATATCCTTCTGAACTTTCCAGCAGATAAAAAATGCGAAAAAAACGAGCAATGCAGGAAAAGCAACACAAAGCATAAATTTACGACGAACGAGTTTTTTTCTTTTTTCAGCTGATAAGCGATTTGAGATACGGACCTGATCAGGTAAGACACCAAATATATAGCTCAATATAATAATCATAACAAGTTTCATAAACTCAACAGGCTGAATAGTAATAGGACCTACCTTGATCCAGGCATGGGAGTTATTAATTGTCCACATAAGACAGGCAAGCATCATAAGTATACATATCACATAAGCTGAAAGCATGATTGTTTCGCTTATGCGTCGTGTTTTATAGACACGTGCAAATAGAAACATACAGAAAAAGCCACCAGCAACAAAGACACATTGTTTCAATAAGTTAATAGTCGCAAAATTAGATCCTCTACTTGCCGACATACCTACAGAAGCATCACCAATCATGACAATCCCAAAACAGGCAAGAAAAATCGTACAGGCATAGATGGTTTTATCTGTACCAGTACGTTTAAACATCATCTGCAGCTTCTTGAAAAAGTTCATAGTTTAACCCACTCTTCTTCCTGAGCACGTTTGAAAACTTTATAAATAGAATAACCTGACGCTTCTTCAAAAGCTTTATCTAATTGCTTCTGTAATGATTTAGAGTCTGCAATAGATGTAAAAGTACGGTAATGTTCCATGAATTCTTTAGCACTGATACCTTCTTCATAAGCCTTCTCTACTGCGTTATATAGTTCCACAACATCGATAATTTCTTCAGTTGACCAATCTGGATCTAATGGATAATCGTACATATTAAAATACCTCCTAATTTAAGAAATATTATACATGAAATAGGCTTAAAAGAAAATAGGCTATACATAATTGGAAAAAGCCAAGGACTCTGCTATAATGACACAGAGGTGAAACGAAGTATGTTAAGCATGAAAAATGTAATTGATGATAAAAATCCTTTAATTCGTGAAAAATCTAAAGAGGTGACTTTACCATTAAGTGATGAAGACCGTCATACTTTAATGGAAATGTATCAATATCTTGTAGATTCTCAGGACGAAGAAAAGGCTGAAAAGTATGATTTAAGACCTGGTGTAGGTATTGCCGCTATTCAGATTGGTATTCCAAAGAGAATGTGTGCTATTTATATTCCTGCAGTAGATGAAGAAGGCAATATTGTAAAGTGCGATCAGTGGGCACTTGTTAATCCACGTATTGTTGCAAGTACAGTAAAGGTCGCATATTTAAAGAATGGTGAAGGATGCTTATCTGTTCCTGAAGACCAGCCTGGTATAGTTCCTAGAAGCGCTAAAGTTACTGTAAAAGGCTATGATGCCTTAACAGATCAGGAAGTGACTATTGTTGCAAGAGGCTTTACTGCCATCTGTTTACAGCATGAATTAGATCATTTCGAAGGTGTTCTTTATTATGATCATTTTAATAAAGAAGATCCAAAAGCACCAATTCCAAACGCAATGGTGATTGAATAATACTCCTCATGGAGTATTTTTTTTGCATTTTAAAAGACAGCTTACGCTGTCTAGTAATAATCTCTACATATATTAATCATATCATTCACATAGACGATTCCACCATTGATTGCATTATCTGATAATTGACATTTAAGTTCTATTGGCAGCTTACAGCAATATTGTTCACGCATAAGAGGCAGATCCTGCCTCATGCATAAATCAGATATATCATCAAGTGCCTTTGAAGAAAACATAAATGTAGAAAACAAAGCAATATTCTTCACATGATCACGGTTGAGCTTCATGACAAACTGTTCTACTTCTTTTGATTTACCAAAGTATGGACAATCAAATCCAAGAACAAGAAGATCTACACAAGCATCAAAATCATAGTCTTGAAATGAAATTGCCTGTGTTCTTGCAGTTTTTGCCATCATGGTTGCAAGTTGTTGTGCATATTTACTTTTATGACTGTAGACAATCGCAATATTCATAGACTCACCTCGTGGATTCAGTATATCAAGACATTATGAACTATGTAAGAACTTCTCACGTTTTCTTTTATTTATATATAGAATAATATAAGCAGACACAAAACCACCAATCAGACCGCTCACATGACCAGATAAGGATATTGTTGGAACAACAAAAGATATAAACAACATTAATAAAACATTCATCCCTAAGCTTCTTGCAATGTCGCGAAGCTGTGAGGGAAAGAATAGATAAAGAGCACCAATAGCTCCAATGATTCCAAAAATAACCCCACTGACACCACCGCTTACTGTATGTGCTCCTGTGCCAAATAATAAATAAGCAATATAAGGAAGACCAGTGGTAGAAAGCATAGATGTGAGTATCACTATTATATACTTTTTAGTTCCTATTAAATATTCAGCAAAGCAACTTAAATCAAATAAAGAGTAACAGTTAACTACAATATGCATCAGGCCAAAATGAATGAAATTGGCCGTGATCAAGCGATAGTATTGATGTGTGACATGAACATAATAAGGATTGAATCCTCCTGCCGCTAAGCCCTGCATGGCATTCATATCAATACTAAATAATAAAGTTGTCGCTATATAAGTCATTATACATAAAGCAAGCAATGTATATGTTACTGGATATTTTTTTATATTATTCATGCTTATCCTCAATAAATTCAAATATTGTCATCTGATCAATACTTGGATCATCCTTTTTAATAATAGTTTCATGATTATCTAATACTTCTGCCAGAGTGACATCAGATTTCAAATCTTCATCAGTAAAATGTGCTTCTCCCATTTCAATCAGTCTAATATTACCGCTATAGTCCAATGTTTCATAGACAAGTTGTCTTGTCCAGTGAGAATGAATATTCTGAATAGATGTAAACCAGACAGGTCCACTACCAATATGAGTTCCTGTAACCACTTGTGCAAAGACCATACCACAGATATAAAGATTCTTATCTAATGCATGTGTCACATCGAATAAAGCATAAGGGTCATTGGCACTCATAATCAGAAGTTTATTCTGTTTTAAATATTTAGAATAGAGTCTGATCTTATCAAACATATGATCTGCGACAAATAAAACAGCATTCCCATTATTAGTTAAATGAGTTCTTAAAGCTAACTCTTCCACGCCCTTAGAACCACCCACAACAAGGGTATAACCTTCCTTAGAAACCTTCTTCATGACTTCCTTAGTAACATGACGCATTGTCTTATTCATCACCTGTGGACCAGCAACTGAAATATTAACACCATAACTTAAAGAGAGATCACCTATATAGCTTATTACTAAGGGCATCTTGCTTCCAAGCACTCGTAAACAAGCTGGATAATCTTCTTCATAAATAGTAGTAACACCAATATTCTGGCTTTCTAGATTCTGAAGCGCATAAAAGAGATCAGGCAGTAATTTCTGCCTTTTTTCTATCTTACGCGCTGTAAAAGCATCAAGTCCAATAATCTGAGTCAAAGTATCATAACTCATACCAGTAATCATGCTCGGTTCTTTATTTATGGATTTCAATTTTTTCTCGATTTCCTGCCATTCTTCAGTATTCAAAGGCTGCAGAGAACTTGGAATCAAATCACCACAGCATAATATCAAGGCAAGACTGTTTAATGTTAGTTGTAATTTCATATTCTTATATTCCTTCTTAAATGACATTATACCATAGAAAATTTAGATAAAAAAGTGGCCGTTCTTACGAACGGCCTAGTGAAAGGATAAGTAGTTATTACAAAATACCCATTTTTTCTTTAACAGCAGCCTGAGCAGCAGCAAGTCTTGCGATTGGTACACGGTAAGGTGAGCAAGATACATAAGTTAATCCGATCTTATGGCAGAATTCTACTGTCTTTGGATCGCCACCATGTTCACCACAGATACCAAGTCTGATATCAGGACGAGTTGATCTTCCCTTTTCAGATGCAATCTTCATTAATTCTCCAACGCCTTCCTGGTCAACAGTAGCGAATGGATCATGTTCATAGATATTCTTAGAATAGTAATCGCCTAAGAACTTAGCAGCATCATCTCTTGAGAAACCGAATGTCATCTGAGTTAAGTCATTTGTACCAAATGAGAAGAATTCAGCTTCAGTTGCAATCTTGTCAGCAGTGATTGCAGCTCTTGGAATTTCAATCATAGTACCAACTTCATATTTCATGTCCAATCCGCTTTCAGCAATTAACTTGTCAGCAGTCTTAACAACTACATTCTTAACATACTTTAATTCTTTAACATCACCAACTAATGGAATCATGATTTCTGGAGTAACTGTATGTCCTGTTTCCTTAGTTACGTTGATTGCAGCTTCGATTACAGCTCTTGTCTGCATTTCAGCGATTTCTGGATAAGTAACAGCAAGACGGCATCCTCTGTGACCCATCATTGGGTTGAATTCTTTTAATGATTCTACTCTTTCCTTTAATGCTTCGAAAGTCATACCTAAGCTTTCAGCTAATGGTTTGATTTCTTCATCAGTATGAGGTAAGAATTCATGTAGAGGTGGATCTAAGAAACGGATATTAACACTATATCCATCCATAGCTTTGAATAATTCTTCAAAGTCTCCTCTCTGGTATGGAAGAATCTTTTCTAACGCTTCCTTACGAGTTTCTACATCTTCAGCAGTAATCATTCTTCTGAAGTTGAAGATTCTTTCTTCTTCGAAGAACATATGTTCAGTACGGCATAAACCGATACCTTCAGCACCAAATGATGCAGCCTGTTTAGCATCTCTTGGAGTATCAGCATTTGTTCTTACATATAATTTTCTTTCTTTATCAGCCCAAGCCATGAAAGTTTCGAAATCACCACTGATGGCAGCAGGAACAGTCTTGATCTTCTGAGCAAATACTTCACCTGTAGAACCATTTAATGATACATAATCACCTTCAGTTAATACTGTACCATCTGGTAATGTTAATGTCTTCTTATCTTCAGAAACTCTTAATACACCACAACCAGCAACACAGCAAGTACCCATACCACGAGCAACTACTGCAGCGTGAGATGTCATACCACCACGTACTGTTAAGATACCTTTAGCTAAGTTCATACCTTCGATATCTTCTGGAGAAGTTTCATTACGTACTAAGATCATATCCTGAACGCCATTTGCATGCGCTTTCTGAACATCTTCAGCTGTGAAGTAGATATGTCCAGTAGCAGCACCTGGAGAAGCAGCTAAACCTGTAGCAACAGCCTTTGCAGCCTTATAATCATCTTTATCGAAGTTTGGATGTAATAACTGGTCTAACTGTTTTGGTTCAACCTTTAATAAGGCTTCTTCTTCATTAATCATGCCTTCTTCAACCATGTCAACAGCAATCTTTAATGCAGCCTGCGCTGTTCTCTTACCATTACGAGTCTGTAACATGAATAATTTACCATCTTCAATTGTGAATTCCATATCCTGCATATCTTTATAATGATCTTCAAGAATATGACAGATCTTCTGGAACTGTTCATAACATTCTGGCATAACTTCATTTAATGTAGCAATTGGCTGAGGTGTTCTGATACCAGCAACAACGTCTTCACCCTGTGCATTCATTAAGTATTCACCGAATAATTTATTTTCACCAGTTGCTGGGTTACGAGTGAAGGCAACACCAGTACCTGACTTATCACTTCTGTTACCATAAACCATCTGCTGAACGTTTACAGCTGTACCCCAAGAACCTGGGATATCATTTAAACGACGATAAGTGATGGCACGGTCATTATTCCAAGAACCGAATACTGCTTCAACAGCAGCTAATAACTGTTCAATTGGATCCTGTGGGAAATCAACACCTGCATGTGCTTTATAAGCTTCTTTATATACAGCAACAACTTCTTTTAAGTCTTCTGCTGTTAATTCAGTATCGAATTCAACACCTTTTTCTTCTTTGATTGCATCAAATTTATGTTCGAAATCTGATTTTGGGAATCCCATTACAACGTCAGCGAACATCTGGATGAAACGACGATATGAATCGTATACGAAACGTTCATTTCCAGTTGTTGCAGCGAATTCCTTAGCAACTTCATCATTTAAACCAAGGTTTAATACTGTATCCATCATACCTGGCATAGAGATTCTCGCACCAGAACGTACAGATACTAATAATGGGTTCTTTGGATCACCTAAAGTTCTTCCAGTGATTTCTTCAAGCTTTTTAACATGTTCAATGATCTGTTCTTTAATATCATCTGAGATCATTTTTCCGTCTTCATAATATTGTGTACAAGCTTCTGTAGTCACTGTAAAACCCTGAGGCACAGGTAAACCGATACCTGTCATTTCAGCAAGGTTGGCACCTTTACCACCAAGGAGATTACGCATATCCTTGTTACCTTCGCTAAATAAGTAAACATATTTTTTCATAACTACTCAATCCTCCTTATGTCTTTTCACTTCTTTTATTATACACGTGTAAGGGCTTACTTGCAAACGCTTTCTTTTCTGTAATTGATTACATATTAAAAAAAAGCCCTATATAAGGGAATTATTATTGTTAAAAAAATAACAACTATTTTCTCTTATCGGGCTAAATGATGGATAATTGCAATTAATTTGTCTGGTTCAAGAGTATAAAGCACATCTGGGTTCTTATTGATTGTTTCATAAAGAAGATGCTGATTCTTTTTATAATCCTCCTTAGAAATGGCAATCACAGGCTGTTTTAATACTGCCTTTAGTTGTTTATCTGTCATATTTGTATCATAGATGTATGAATGCATCACGCCTTTGACATGTGTCAAATGACTCATATATTGATAAAAACCATTAACACCTATATGAATTACTGTCTCACAGCATAAAGATAAATAGCGAGACGCTATGTCTGACACAATCAAGAGACCACCCTTTTTATTGAACTCATGCATAATGCGATACTGAGATGCACGATTCATAAATTGATGAATGACAAGTTCTGTATTGAATTTTTTTTGATAATAAAGAACATCTTCATAGCTTTGTACAAAAATCACCTGCTTATTTTCTGAATTAAAATAAGCGTCTTCTGTAATAAAATGCATACAATGAGGAATGGACTGGCATTCATGAAGTGTTGTATTAATATTATCTTTTAAGTCTTTATGATGATTAAGACCATATAGAATGCTGGCACAATCAAGGGGCATATGCTTCTTGATTTCTTTAATTTCTCTTATTTCTTCATTAGAAAATTGATTGGATTCCTGATAAATCAGATAAGATACAAAGTTGGTATCAATGACCTTTCTTCTAATATATTCCAATAATTTGGTAGGTGTCGTAAAGAGGATATCTATTCCATTATGAATCGTCTGGCATTCTTCAAAGGTATTGGTTCCTGGATAGGACGTAATAAAACGATATTGTGTGTATTTATTGTATTCTCTCATATCAAAAGAAGAAGAAAGCAGTTCTTCTTTATGTCCAAGAAGAATGATCTGTGTCTTCTCTTCATGAATCATTGAGGCGAGCAGTGGCGGGACAATAGATAAGAGACGGTCTTTTGTTGAATCTATATTCAATATAAAAGACTGGCTCTTCTCAATCAAACGATAAGACTGCTTCTGAACAATACCAGGTGCAATCATCCCCATATCACCTAATGCATGAATGACCTCATCAGGCCATGCATATTTAATATATTTTTTCATTATTTGGATAAAATATATTGTCTCACTTTTGAGATAAAATAAAGAGAACCTGTAATAAACACAACACCTTTATGACTATATGCCTCTTCTACGGCATGTTTCCAGTCTTCATCAATTTTGACTGGGAAATCTTCAGCAAGTTGTTGAGCCGTTGCACGACGAGGATGATCAAATTGTGTGACTGTAATATCCTTTGATAAAGATAACAACGTCTCTAACATATGATGTGTATCCTTGTCACCTAAAGCTGAAAAAATAATCTTGATATTACTAAAATCACGAGCACTTTCAAAGAAAGCATCCATTCCCTCTCTATTATGTGCCCCATCTACAATAATTAATGGATTTTGATGAATTGTTTCAAAACGGCCTTCCCATACTGCATCATGCATTCCTTTTTCTAGATCTGCATCCTTGAATGGGAATTCTTTTCTAATATATTCTAGAATATTAATCGCAAGTGCACTATTAGCGACCTGATAGTGAGCTGATGTAGACAAATCAATATGATATCCATGATAATCATAAGAAATAGAGGCTCCATAATAAACACGTTTAGGTTTTCTTATTTCTATTACATAAGAATGATGCTTATGTGCTTCTTCATAGAAGACTTCTAAACATTCAGGTCTTCTTTCCGCTGTCATATAAGGAATACCACGTTTAATGATTCCTGCTTTACTTCTTGCAATACTAGCATATGTGTTACCTAGGAACTTGACATGATCTAAACCGATATTTGTATTAACAGAAAGTATTGGTGAAATGATATTTGTTGCATCGAGTGTACCGCCTAGACCTACTTCAAATAAGGCAATATCGACACCCTGTTCAATAAAGTACATCACCGCAATAAACACTTCTATTTCAAACTTAGAAAGCTCATATGCCATCCAGTCATCCATATAACGATTGGCATATCTTACAACAGTTGTTTCATCAATAGGTTCATCATCCACTCGAATAATATCTAAACGATTCACTAAGGCTGGAGATGTAAATGTCCCTACTTTATAGCCTGCACATTTAAGAACTTCTTTTGTATAGTTTGTTGTAGAACCTTTTCCATTTGTTCCACCAATATGAACACAAGTTAACTTAGTCTGTGGATCATAGAAGTCATACATGAAGTTCTTAAAGTTCGTTAAAGAATAAACACGGTCCTTTTGTGCTTCTATAAATTCTAATACCTGATCATAATCACTAAAACGAGGAAGCACTGGAATAGTCTTCTTCAATAAATAACGACTATTTGATTCTACATCTACTACATAATCATGCTGTTTAAAGAAAGAAAGATGTTCTTCATCTGTATAAGCAGTTAGTTCTTTTGTCACAAATCTTTCTGCTAATTCAAGAAGTTCTTCCTGTACAAGTGTATCCTGATAATCTTCAGATACATAGACAAAAGAAATATTAGACAAATCAAGTAGTTCAAGTATGCCTACAATCACTTCTCCACTATATGCAAGAAAAATCATCTTACATGGGTCTTTTAAAGCCCTTGATGTTTCATAATAGTCTCTTGCAAGAAACTGCACAATTGCGTCAATATCCTCTCTAGTCGCAATCTTATATTCAAAATTTTCATTCATATTAACCTTCCATTCCTTTCCGCCTGCGGCTCCAAGGCACACATAGTAATGAATAATTCTTGTTTG
>NZ_JBHSEB010000091.1:0-8737 GCF_042651925.1 Catenibacterium sp. GCM10023432
GTCAGAATAATATATCTGCTGATATATCATCTGACTTAAATTCTAGCATTATTAACTTAATGACATTGCCGAAGCGCTTTTTGATTATTTTACTTTATGAATCCAGTTGAACTTATCTGGAAGTTTACCCCATTGGATACCTGTTAAAGTATCATATAATTTCTGAGTTAATTCACCAGTCTTGAAGTCATTGATAAGAACTTCTTCACCCTTATAACATAATTCACCAACTGGAGAAATAACTGCTGCAGTACCTGTACCCCAAGCTTCTTTTAAAGCACCAGTACGTCCTGCTTCCATTAATTCATCAACACTTAGATGACGTTCTTCTACTTTATAGCCCCAGTCACGAAGAATTGTTAACATTGAATCTCTTGTAACACCTGGAAGTACTGAACCTTCAAGAGGTGCAGTGACTACTGTATCGTTGATTAAGAACATGATGTTCATAGAACCAACTTCTTCAACATACTTTCTTTCCTGACCATCTAGCCATAATACCTGAGTATAACCATGTTCTTCTGCTTTAACCTGAGCAGCAAGTGAACCAGCATAGTTACCACCACATTTAGTGAAACCAGTACCACCCTTTACAGCTCTTACAAATTCATCTTCGATCCAGATCTTAACTGGTGCAACACCTTCAGGATAGTAATTTCCTACTGGTGTTAAGATAATAACGAATTTATATTTATTTGCTGGATGAACACCAACACCTGGTTCAGTTGCAAACATGAATGGACGAATATATAAAGAAGTTTCAGGTGCAGTAGGAATCCAATCCTGTTCATACTTAACAAGAGTTTCTACTGCTTCTACGAAGTCTTCTTCTGGTAATTCAGCCATACATAAACGTTTGTTTGAGTTTCTCATACGTTTCGCATTCATTTCTGGACGGAATAACTGAACATTTCCTTCAGGATCACGATAAGCCTTTAATCCTTCAAAAGTTTCCTGTGCATAGTGAAGAACCATTGTGGCTGGATCCATCTGAATTGGAGCATATGGTACAATACGTGCATCATGCCATCCTTTTTCAGAATCCCAATCATATACAAACATATGATCTGTAAAATATTTACCGAAGCCAAGATTTGACTGATCAGGCTTTTCTTTAAGAGTCTTTGCTCTTTCTACTTTGATTTCCATTATTAAAATCCCCCTTTAGAATTGTTCTCATTATAGTACTATCATTTGCTAGATGCAATACAAAATGAGGAAATAATACAAAAGAATTTATATAATTTATGGAAAACAGAAAAATAGCACTAAATCACTTTAACCTGCAAACTCTTTTCTAATACTGTAAGAGCGGCTTTTTCTAGGTTTTCATCAAAAGAAGCACATCCTTTTGTATCTACTTCAATTAAAGCTTCAGGAAGCGCACTCTTAATCATAATACAATTAGAAATGACACAAATATCAGTCACTACTCCTACAACTCTTACTTCTTCGTAAGCTGTATCCTTTAATAAGTTCGCAAGCATTAAAGATGGGAAAGTATTTTTTTCAATCACTGTATGATTTCTACTTAAAGACTGCAATTCTCCATAAAGTTCATGTCCTTTTGTCTGCGATATACAGTGAGGAACAGGTAAATTCTTACCTTCCTGTGTTTCTAGATAGTTATTAAAGTGTGTATCTTTAGTAAACCAGACATCTTCACCTTCTTCTTCATATTTCTTTACTAATGAAATGATATAAGGGGCAATCTTGGTTGCTTTTTCAAATCCAAGTGCACCATCCACAAAATCATTCTGATAATCTACAACAACCAGTAGTTTCTTGCTCATGATTAAACCTCCTTTTTTATTTATTATAAACCACTTTCATATGTTATAATAGGGGACAGAGAGGTGTTTTTTATGGATAAGAATTTATTAGGTATGTATGATTTGAAAATTGAAAGATTAAAGAAAGCATTAGAAAGAAATAACATGACTTGTGAAGTGCTTAATACTGAAGAAGAACTTCATGATTATTTCAAGACAATTTTCAAGGACCAAAAGGTAGTGGCAGTAGGCGGTTCTATGTCACTTGATGAAATGCATGTATTGGATTTAGTACGTGCAAGTGATGTGAAGTTTCTTGATCGTTATGCTAAAGGATTAACTAAAGAAGAAATCAACGCAATACATCATGAAGCATTTAATGCGGATATTTATTTAACGAGTACCAATGCAATGACAACAGATGGCTGCTTATATAATATCGATGGCAATGGTAATAGAGTGGCCGCAATGATCTATGGACCTAAGGATGTTTATGTCGTTGCTGGTGTCAATAAGATCTTTGAAACAGAGGAAGAAGCCATTGATCATATTAAGAACGTGTCAGCACCAGCAAATGCAATCAGATTAAACCGTCAAACAGGCTGTGCTGTTGCTGGTAAGTGTGTCAATTGTATGTCAGATCAAAGAATCTGTGCATCTTATGTCAAACTTGCACGCCAGGGAAACAAGGATAGAATCCATGTAATTATTATGAGACAGGAGTTAGGTTATTAATATGAAAGCAGGAATACTATGTCCTATCTCTGCACTACCATCATCTTATGGTGTAGGAGATTTTGGAAAGAACGCATATAGATTTGTAGATCAGCTAAAGAAATCAGATATAAAGATCTGGCAGATCTTACCACTTAATCCTTTAGCATATGGTAATTCACCTTATCAGCCTTATTCATCTTATGCTGGTGATGAACTTTATATTGATTTAGAAGACTTAGTTAAAGATGGATTACTTGAAAAAAGAGAACTAAAAACATTTAATAAACAGGCTGAAACAGTGGAATATGAAGCTGTGCGTGCACATAAAGAAAACTTATTAAGACTCGCTTATAAAAGATTTGAATTTAATGATGATTTTAAGCAGTTTGTGGAAAACAATAAATGGGTTGAGGGTTATGCATTATTTCGTACCTTTAAATTAACAAATGAGGGAAAGCCATGGACAGAGTGGCATGAGGAATATAAGAAGTTCCCTAAACATCAGTCTTTTGAATTATTACCTTTTGAGAAAGAAATCAATTATCAGGAGTTCTTGCAGTACTATTTCTTTAAACAGTGGTATGCATTAAAGAAATATGCGAATGATCAGGGTATTATGATTATAGGGGATATGCCTATTTATGTAGGATTAGATAGTGCTGATTGCTGGTTAGATCAGGAAGACTTCTTATTAGAGGAAGATGGCACACCTTCATTTGTAGCAGGTGTACCACCTGATTATTTTAGTGAATTTGGACAGAGATGGGGTAACCCTATCTATGACTGGGATCATCTAGAAAAGACAAATTTCAAGTTCTGGATTGATAGAATTCATAGTGCAAATAAGCTTTATGATGAAGTACGTATTGATCATTTCCGTGGATTTGATACTTATTGGAAGATTCCAGCATCAGAACCTACTGCAGTAGTAGGGGAATGGGTTGAAGCACCAGGCTATGCACTATTTGACAAATTATTTGAAGAATATCCAGATACACATATTCTTGCTGAAGATCTAGGATTATTAAGAGATGAAGTATATGAATTAAGAGATCATTATAATTTCAAGGGAATGTATATCTTCCAGTTCCATTACAAGGATGAATTTGATTTTGATAAGGTCGTTGTATATAGCGGTACACATGATAATGATACATTAATGGGATGGTATAGTAATCTTGATGAAGATACAGTAAAGGAAGTGGATTTACTTCTTGAAGGTTATAAAGAACGTAAGAAACATCGTCAAATGATTCATTACTGTATGGATCTTCCTGCCGAGTCTGTCATTATTCCTGTATGGGATCTTCTAGGAGAACCAGAAACATCACGCTTTAATACTCCAGGTACAATTGGATCTCCTAACTGGGAATGGAAGATGTCTCGCTTTGCAGAATTAAATAAGGAAATGAAATTCATGAAGAAAATCATTCATGATACGAATCGAGATGAAACTCTATGAAAAGAGCTCTTGTATTAAGTGGTGGAGGATCAAAAGGAGCCTATGAAGCAGGTTTCTTACTTGCTGCAAAAGAATTAAACCAACATTTTGATATTGTGACAGGAACTTCTATTGGTGCTCTTAATGGTGCGTTAGTCGCTATGGGAGACTATGAAGGATTAGAGTATACATGGAATATATTAGATATGGATCATGTCTTTAATAATGCCCCTGATTTAACGGATTTAAGAGATGACTTTATGACAACTTCTTTATTTAATAAGGAAGAGGGAAGTAATTTGTCTGAACTTAAAGAATCCATTGCCCAGCAGACATCTTTAGCTCAGTCTTTTTTAAGATATTATTTCAAAAACAAAGGGGCAGACAATACACCTTTTGTAGAACACTGCCGCGGACTGATGGATGAAGAACGTTTATTGTCTTCACCTATTGATTTTGGTATATGTACAGTTCAGTTTCCAAGTATGAAAGCATGTTATAAGACTAAATCAGAAATGGAAAGAGGACATATGCTTGATTATTTACTTGCAAGTAGTGCCTGCTTTCCTGTCTTTCCAATGACAGTAATAAATGGTAATAAATATATTGATGGAGGATTTAGTGATAATCTTCCTATTGATCTTGCCTTAGATATGGGTGCAGATGAAATAGTCGTAGTGGATATGCATCTTATTCCAGTTCATCCACAATATATCAATCGTCCTTCTATTCTTTATTCATGTCCACCAGTTGATTTAGGTGGTTTTATGGACTTTAATAAGGATGTACTAGAAAGAAATAAGCGTTTGGGCTACTTAATGGCTTATAAGCTATTTGGAAATTATGAAGGCAATCAGTATACTTTTCTTCCTTCAAATCAGACAGTATTTCATGATTACTATAAACAATTATTGATGATGGAAAAAGAAATGAGAGGATTCTTTAATAGTAATTCTTCAGAACTGACATCTTTATTATTAGAAGCCAATCATCAAATGATCTTAAATCTCAAAGATTATACATATATTACTTTAGATTTTATTGGAGAATTAATGGGCTTTGATGATTTAAAGGTTTACGCTTTTGAAGAATACAAGAATATGATTCGTCATGCATTTGAGAAATATATGGAGAAGGATTATTTCCCTCAGGAACTAAGTCTGACAAGGGTCAATCTATCTTTCTTACAAAATCATCTCAACAGAGAATCTATTGTGGGATTCTTTCTACATCAAATGAAATACAAGGAAGCAATGGATATGAAGTCATATTATACGTTCTGTAAAAAGGAACTAATGATGGCTTCACTCATTTATTTATTAATAGGAGGTTTAACAGATGAACATCATTAAAAGGAAATGCCAGAAAGAAGATATAAAAGAAGTTATTTCTCTTTTTAATGAAGTGATTGAAACAGGACTTTATCTTGAAGAAGACACGCCTGTTCTTGATGATTTTATTGAATCATCATCATATTGTGGTGTGATGCTTGATGATCATCTATTAGTAGGTGCTTATTTGATTAAATCTTTAGGAACAGGACATTGTAAGCATATTGCAACTTGTTCTTATGCAATTAAAGCTGACTATAAGAAAGAACTAGATAGTCTGATTAAAGACTCTTTGGAACAGGCATTTAAAGCTGGATATGCAATTATGCAATTAAATACAGTTACAAAAACATTAAAGGCAGTTTTAGATACAGTAGGCTTTAAGAGTTTAGGAATGATTCGTGATGGCTTTAAAACGTCTAAAGGTGATTATGAGAACACTTATGTTTTATATCGTACTCTAGATGAATCTGTTTTAGAATGTAAGGAAAAACAGGACCCTATGTCTATTGAAATCAGTCATATCTCAAAGAAGATTCAAAATAGAGGAATTTATTGGATTGTATCAGAAGTCAAACATTATCGTATACAAACAAAAAGAGAATACTCTACCTTTGATTATCGTGATCTTCATTATCAATCAGAAGAAGATATTAAAAAATTTGTAGAAAATATTTTCCATAAGTATTATATTGAGAATGAAAAAAATCATGATACTGTGCATGTTTTATCCGTTCATACATCTAAGGATGATGCAGTAGCTGAATGGATCAAAAGAGATGATCTAGAATTACAGAAGCAGATGACAAGCATGCATAGTTTTTCAAAGGGAGTT
This sequence comes from Catenibacterium sp. GCM10023432, assembly GCF_042651925.1. Lineage (NCBI taxonomy): Bacteria > Bacillati > Bacillota > Erysipelotrichia > Erysipelotrichales > Coprobacillaceae > Catenibacterium > Catenibacterium sp. GCM10023432. The sequence goes on from NZ_JBHSEB010000091.1 coordinate 6,097, forward strand.
AAATAATGAAGGGACTGAATTATAAAAGAATTGGAATTTATCTTCTTGGATTATTGATTTTAGGCTGTGGTATTGATCTCAATACAAAGACACAATTAGGTGTGTCACCCATCATCTCTGTAGCCTATAATATCGCCTATCTCACGCATATTCCTATTGGTGTAATGACTTTTATCTATTACGTTTTACTTGTCATTATTCAATGGATTTTACTCGGTAAGAAGTTTGATTATTTTCAATTCTTACAGATTCCAGCCAGTCTTGTCACAAGCTTCTTTATTCAGCTGTTCGATGGAGTTATTCCCGTCGCTTCTAGCTTTCCAGCTCGTACAGCCATGCTTATTCTTGCGATTGTAATTACGGGCATTGGGGCATCGCTCACTGTAGGTATGAAAATAGTACCTAATCCTGCTGATGGCTTAGCAAGTGTTATTGGCGAAAAGTGTCATAAAGGCTTTGGTTTTGGTAAGAATCTCTTTGACGGTATTTCTATTATCATTTCACTTATTATCGGTTTTGTCTTTACTGGTGGTATTTTGGGTATTGGACTAGGAACAGTGATTTCTATGATTTTTACAGGCCGTGTGATTGCCTTGCTTGAAACAAGTATTTCTAAACTCTACTCTTCTGTTACAGAAATAGAGTTTGTTGAATAAAGAAGATTAAAAAGGCAAATATGCTCATCTATACATATCTGCCTTTTTTTGTGTGCAAGAATGGCACTAATTCAGTCAGAGATAGTCCGACCACAGGTAATTACTGCCAAGTGTAGTGAACTACAAGACGATACTATAAAGGTTGGAGTGAAGGAAATACGTATCATACCAAAGGCAGATGTAAGTGGCGCATTAAATATCATGCGTAAAAGTAGCGTTGTGGATGTAAATATTCTATACAGTAGAGGCGAAGTGGACACGCAATAAGAATAAGGATTGCCTAGCAATAGGTGGTCAATATTTTTAAACGGATGCGTAAGCATCCTAGAAGCCTTGACTTCTAATACGGAGTATTAAGTCAAAGTAGTTCACTATTAATCCTAAATTTTGGGTAAAAGAATAGGGGATAGACCTGGCTTGGTCAATCCCCTTAATTACTATCAAAGTTAGTTTGAAATTATCATGTAAATGTAGCGCCGTATACGAGACTTGTTACATACGGTGCAATGGGAGACGCAGTAATATTGATTAATCTTAGAACTGATACTATTTCTCGTCTACCCTATTATGATTAATTATCTAAGTCTTCACCGTTAGTTGCAATGACTTTTTTATACCAATCAAAAGATTTTTTCTTTATGCGTTTAAAAGTACCGTGACCATCATTATCTCTATCAACATAAATGAAGCCATATCTCTTTTCCATTTCACCCGTTCCATTAGAAATAAGATCTATACATCCCCAAGTTGTATATCCCATTAAATCAACACCATCTTCATCCACTGCATCTTTCATTGCTTGAATATGTTTCTTTAAGTATTCAATACGATAGTCATCTTGAATTGAACCATCTTCTTCAATCTTGTCTTTGGCCCCCAAACCATTTTCAACAATAAACAATGGCTTTTGATAACGATCATAAATTTCGTTCATAGTAATTCTTAATCCTAAGGGATCAATTTGCCATCCCCAATCACTTGTATCTAAATATGGATTAACAACTGAAGCAAAAATATTGCTTTCTGTTTGTTTTCCCTTGTCAGGATTAGCACTAGAAACACGAGATGAGTAATATGAGAAGCTAATAAAATCTACTGTATTTTCCTTTAAAATATTTACATCATTCTCTGCAAATGGTATTTCTGCATTTCTTTTTTCAATCCATTTTAAGGCATAGTTTGGGTAATAGCCTCGTGACTGCACATCAATAAACATATAACTTTCTCTATCATCACAAATTGATTTCCAATAATCTTCAGGATTACATGTTTCAGGATAATAAGAACCCGCAGCAAGCATACAACCTACCATATTTTCAGGATTTATCTCATGAGCTAATTTTGTAACTAGAGCACTTGCAACTAATTCATGATGTGCGCAGGTAATCATGGCTTGGGTTTTATTTTCACCTTCTTTAAATCTTAATCCTGCTGCTACAAATGGGAAATGAAGAATCATATTGATTTCATTAAAAGTGAGCCAGTATTTAACTAAACCATTATATCTTTCAAATAATACTTTAGCTAATTTAACAAAACAATCAATCATTTCTCTATTACGCCAGCCACCAAATTTATGAATTAAATGCATTGGGCAATCAAAATGATTAATTGTGACTAATGGTTCAATCCCATATTTTTTACATTCTTTAAAAATATTTTCATAAAATAATAATCCTTTTTCGTTAGGTTCCAACTCATCACCAAGAGGGAAAATTCTTGTCCAGGCGATAGATAACCTAAAAGTTTTAAAACCCATTTCTCCCATTAACGCAATATCTTCCTTATAGTGATGGTAAAAATCAACGGCTTGATGACTTGGAAAATAATGATCATCGATTCGATCTATCCACTTTTCTCCAGTCCCAATCGCATAACGATCTGATCCATGGGGCATTAAATCTACATTGGCTAAACTGTTAAACCGCAAACTCTACCCATCTGATGACTGCAAATTATATTACCCAATATAATAATGTATTTTT
>NZ_JBHSEB010000092.1:0-14305 GCF_042651925.1 Catenibacterium sp. GCM10023432
GTATGCATTAATAGTGCACGTACGGTTTGATAAGGGGCTAGCCTAGTGATAGGTTAGCCTACTTTCTTTCTTGGTCTGAATTGTATTTTCTTCTGATTTTCAAATTTAATAGGCTTTTCTACTATTTCATGACAATGACGACAACGTGGCTCATAGGCTTCCTTTGCACCTACTAAGACAATAGGATCATTAAAAGAAGCAGGTTTACCATTAATAATACGCTGTGTTCTTGTGGCAGGTGCACCACATTTTGCACAAACTGCAGTTAACTTAGTCACAAACTCAGCACGTGTTAATAAATCAGGTAAGACACCAAATGGTTCACCACGGAAATCTTTATCTAAACCAGCAACCATCACACGTAATCCACTATCTGCAAGATACTCACAGATATCTACCACATCTTCATCAAAGAACTGTACTTCATCAATAGCTACAACATCTGTATCATAATTCACATGATTAAGTATTTCCTTTGCTTCACTGATAACAATACAAGGTACTTTACTTCCTGCATGTGAGGCAATTTCAGTTGTAGAATAACGATCATCAATCTTTGGCTTAAACACAAGAATATTTTTTCTCGCATAAGACAGTACATTAATACGACGAATTAATTCTTCTGTTTTCCCTGCAAACATACATCCACAGATGACTTCTATCCATCCTTCACGATATTGATTATACATTTAATAAAACCTCCTAAAAGTTCACATAGATTTCATATACTCACTGTATTATACAGTTGTAGAGAAGAAAAACCATAAAAAATTTCCCCTGAATCCCATTAAAAAGAGTCGGTCATCATACCGACTCTTTTTGTTAGTTTAATTCATCAATTACTTCATCAAGAGAATCTAATATTTTATATGTTTTGCTTGCATATTCTTCTGTAGGATATTTCATATCAGGAATACAGATCACTTTAATACCAGCTGAAGAAGCTGCCTGAATACCTGCTTCACTATCTTCTAATACAATCGCTTCATCAGTCTTTACACCAAGCTTCTCACAAGACTTTAAGAAGACTTCTGGATGTGGTTTTCCATGAGTTACTTCATCACCACAGATAGAATCATCAAAATATTGTGTAATATGAGCCTGTGCTAGAATAGTATCAACACGATCACGATTAGAAGAAGTAGCGACAATAGTCTTATAACCATTTTCTTTTAAATAATTAAGAAGCACTAATAAACCCTTCTTAATAGGAACTCCTTCTGTTTCAAAACGTTTAGCCATTAAAGTATGCACATCTTTAATGACACTTTCAATAGGGAAGTCCTTGCCATAAGTATCGTAAAATCTTTCATAGATTCCTTTGATAGGCTTACCTAATAAAGTTTTATAAAATGCTTCATCCATTGTTAGATTCATTGGTTTTATGATTTCTTGATAACATTCAAAAGTCACTCTTTCAGAGTCAATCATTAAACCATCCATATCAAATATAACTGCCTTTATCATAATTCCTAGCCTCCAATTTATATATTCAAGTATATAAGAAATAGAAACCGTGTTCAATTAATTGCGAAAAATAATTGAATATATTATAATGGGTACGATTTGGAAGAATTAACCAATTTATATGATGAAATCAACATTATTAAAAGAAAGGATAGAAGATGAATACACTATTAGAAAGACTACAGACAGTAGAAAAAAGATATGAAGAATTAACACAGATCCTTATGGATCCATCTATCGCAAATGATATTCAGAAGATGACACAGGCTTCTAAAGAACAGGCTTCTTTAGAAAAGGCTTATAACTTATATAAAGAATACAAGGCTTTATTAGATGGTATCGAAGAAGCCAAAGAATTATTAAATGAAAATGATCCTGAAATCAAAGAAATGGCAAAAATGGAATTAGAAGAATTAGAAAAGAAACAGCCAATCATGGAACATGATATCCAGATTGAATTAATTCCTAAGGATCCAAATGATGAAAAGAACGTAGTAATGGAAATCCGTGGTGCAGCCGGAGGAGATGAAGGTAATATCTTCGCAGGTGACTTATTTAGAATGTATTCTAAGTATGCTGAATCACAGGGCTGGAAGATTGAAATTGAAGAAGCTCAGCCTTCTGAAGCAGGAGGTTATTCACTTGTATCATTTATTATCAAGGGGAATGGTGTATATTCTAAGATGAAGTTTGAATCTGGTTCACATCGTGTACAGCGTGTTCCTAAGACTGAGACACAGGGACGTGTTCATACATCAACTGCAACAGTATTAGTTATGCCAGAAGCAGAAGAAGTAGATATCGATATTGATCCAAAGGATTTAAGAGTTGATACTTACCGTTCATCTGGTGCTGGAGGACAGCATATCAATAAGACTGACTCTGCCGTACGTATTACACATATTCCAACAGGAATTGTGGCAACAAGCCAGGATGGTCGTTCACAGCATGATAACCGTGCGAAGGCTATGCAGTCATTACGTACAAGACTTTATGAAGCTAAATTAAGAGAAGAAGAAGAAAAACTAGGAAACGAACGCCGTAATAAGATTGGTTCAGGTGATCGTGCTGAAAAGATCAGAACATACAACTATCCTCAGAACCGTGTCACTGATCATCGTATCGGTTTAACTATTCAGCAGTTAGACCGTATTATGGAAGGTAAACTAGAACCAATTATCGATGCATTAATTAATGAAGACCAGAGACTAAAACTTCTAGGAGAAGAAGAATAAGTGCTATTAGGTGAATTACTTAAACATGCACATGATTTAATTGATGATCCACATACAAATATCCCTGAAAGACTCTATGAAGATCTCACAGGAGATGCTTATTATCAACTATTGTTGAAAAGGGAAGAGCCTGTTGAAGAGGCTCTTCTTATGCAATATAAGGACTATTTGAATAGATACCTTAAGGGTGAACCTTATCAGTATATTATTGGAAAAGAATATTTCTATGGTAGAGAGTTTGATGTCAATCCAAGCGTTCTCATACCTCGCTATGAAACAGAAGAACTTGTAGAAAAGGTTCTATCTTATATAAAACCAGGAATGGTTGTGGCAGATATAGGTACGGGTTCAGGCGCTATTGCTGTTACATTAGCTTGTGAGTCAAAGGCGAATCTATATGCAGTAGATATCTCTAAAGGGGCAATAGATACAGCATCTAAGAATGCAAAGAAACATGAAGCTTCTGTCACATTCTTAGAAGGAGACTTATTACAACCTCTTATTGATCAAAATATTCATGTAGATATTCTTGTCTCTAATCCTCCTTATATTGATTATGATGAAGTATTGGATCCAAGAGTGATAGATCATGAACCACATCTGGCTTTATTTGCGGATGATCATGGCTATGCATGTTATGAAAAGATATTTAAAGAAGCTCCTTCTGTATTAAAGGAGAAGGCGATTCTTGCATTTGAAATTGGATATAATCAAGGAGAAAGAATGAAACAACTTGTTCCTCTCTATTTCCCGAATGATACATTTGAAGTCATCAAGGATATGAACGGAAAGGATAGAATGTTGTTCATCTATCATAACTATGAAAATATTTGAAACAGACCGTCTCACAATTAGAACACTTGATGAAGATGATATTGATCGACTTGTAGAATATCGCAGTAAGAAGACTGTTTCTAAGTATCAGTCTTGGAATAGATATACAAGAAGAGATGCAGTGAAACTCATCAAGAAGTGTAAAGAGACAGTGATAGATCATAAAAAGGGGTCTATGCAGTTTGGTATTACAACCAAAGGGAGCCAGCATCTTATTGGTGATTTACATGTAGAGATTATGGCACCTCATACATTCTCTATTGGTTATACGCTAGATGATGTTTTCTGGAATAATGGTTTTGGAACTGAAGCCGTACTTGGACTCTTAAGCTATATGCATGAAGAACATGGTTTCTTTAAATGTATTGCTTATATTTATAAACAGAATGAAAAATCAAGACACCTATTAAAGAAGATAGGTTTTAAGAAGTTTGATGAGTCTTTCTTCTATGGGGATGAAGGTTATGTTTTTGACCTCAGTAACTTACAAAATATATATTTTGTGCTACAATAACAGATACGAGGTGGAACTATGATTAAAGAATATATTAAGAAGTATAGTAAAGCATCTATCGTCGCATCAGTGATTATGATTGTTGCTTCAGTATTATTGATTGTTTTCCCAAAGACAATGTTGGACATTGTTGTTTATGTCATTTCAGGCGCATTATTTGTGGATGGTTTGATTCATTTTGTGACTTACTTTACGTTAACTCATGAAATGCGTATCTTTTCTAATGATTTATTAGAAGGTATTCTCGCATTACTGGCAGGCGTTTTTGTTGCATTCAATGCGGATGCATTCATTAGTGCACTTGCAATGGTCATTGGATTATGGGTTGTCATCAAAGGTTTATTAAATTTACAGCTTTCATTCCAGTTGCAGCAGATCATTGAATTCAACTGGTTCTGGATCTTCTTATGTGCTGTATTTTGTGTCGTATTAGGCGTATTTATTATTGTACATCCTATCGATATGGCGATTGGATTAACTATGGCTGAAGGTATTGTATTATTAGTTACTGAAGTATTGAGTCTTATTCAGACAATCTATGTCTTATATAAGCTCAATCATTCTAAAATGTCTAGATCATATATTAATTAAAAAGTACCATCACGGTACTTTTTTGATAAAGGAGAAAACATGCTGAATACATCATTATTAGACAAAAAAAAGAAATATCTCCTAGGTGTATCAGGTGGTCCTGATTCTATGGCGCTTCTTGATATGATGCATGAATATTCAATCTGTGTCGCTCATGTAAATTATAATCTTCGAAATGATACAGAAGAAGATTACAAGGTTGTTCATGATTACTGTAAAGCACATAATATTCCTTTTTACTATAAGGAATTTACACCAGATGATTATGTGAAAGGAAACTTCCAGACTGTCGCAAGAGATATGCGTTACGCTTTTTATCAAGAAGTATATAAGAAGGAACAATGTGATGCGTTATGTCTTGGTCATCAGAAGGATGATGCCATTGAAACAATCTATATGCATCTAGAACGTCAGTCTTATCCTGAATATCTTGGTATTCAGGAGGTCTCTGAACGCTTAGGTATGACTATTATTCGTCCATTACTTCATGTGACTAAACAGAACCTGCGAGATTATTGTCATTATCATTATATCGCTTTTCATGATGACTATACGAATTTCCAGACAGAGTTTACTAGAGACCGCATTCGTAATTCGATCTTGAATCAGTATACCAATTCACAAAAAGAAGAACTCTTAAAAAAAGCAGAAGAATACAATCAAAAGCAGGCATTAAAGAAAGAAAAAGTAAGTAAATATCTTACTGAACCACTTGATTATACATTAGTACCAGAAGACCTTCTTCCCGATGTTCTTTATGCCTTATTAAAGAAGCATATTGAAGTCTCTAAGATTTCTCATCATCTCATTGATGAGATCATCCATCAGATTCATTCCTCTAAACCAAACATTCAAATGCCTATTGGTGTTAATGAGGAGTTCATAAAAGAATATAATAATGTATACATTCGTAAATCTATAAAACAATTAGATTATACGTATAGAATAGATTATAGACAGGACTTCGACTGTCCTTATTTCAAGATTCGAACACAAGGAGAAATGAATGATGGTATCCCTGTCAAAGATGAAGACTTTCCATTGACCATTCGAAACATAAGACCAGGAGATCGTATGGAAACAGCAGGGGGCACTAAAAAGGTCTCTAGACTCTTTATTAATGCGAAAATACCCTCACCATTACGACATTATTGGCCAATTGTATTAGACTGTAAGGGAAATATTCTTTTGGTTCCTGGAATTGCGAAAAACAAGAAGTATTTGTCTATCAATCCAGATTTGTTTGTGATAAAATAACAACGACTATACTAGGAGGTACGGTTCAATGCATAAGGACATAAAAGAAATATTATTTACACAGGAACAGATTACTGAACGCTGTAAAGAATTAGGCGCACAGATCTCAAAAGATTATGAAGGTAAGAAGCTTCTTCTTATTGGGCTTTTAAAGGGGTCTATTCCATTCCTAGCAGAACTTTCTAAATATATTGAGGGCGATGTATATTTTGATTATATGTCAGTCAGCAGTTATAAAGGAACTGAATCTGGAACTATTCATATTAAGAAAGATGTTGATATTGACGTCAAAGGTATGGATGTACTTATCGTAGAAGACATCCTTGATACAGGTAAAACATTAGATACTGTTACACATATGTTGAAAGATCGTGGTACAGCATCTTGCGAAATCATTACTATGCTTGATAAACAGGAAGCAAGAAAGTATCCTGTACAGGCTAAGTATGTTGGTTTCCCTGTACCAGAATTATTCGTGGTTGGTTATGGTCTTGATTTCGATCAGAGATTTAGAAACTTACCATATATTGGTATCTTAAAAGAAGAATGTTACCAGTAAGGAGTTTATGATGAAGAAGAATAACAAAACATTATTTAAAGCTATTCTTCCTTGGATCGTCGTATTATTGTTGTTAAGCTCATTATTCCCATTCTTAATGAATAATGGCGGTAGTAAGGAATTGACTTATTCACAATTCATGACAGTATTAAAAGACGAAAAAGTAACTAACATAACTATTACACCTAATAGTTTTGTAACCAAGGTCGAAGGTAGCTACAAGAAGAACTCTAAGGGCGATAAAGTGAACTTTACAACTATCGTTCCTAAGACAGACAAAGAATTAGATTCATTAACACAGATTCTTGAAGACAAGAATGTAAAAGTGAAGGTTACTGATGCAAACAGTGATAATATGATTTGGAATGTTATTGGAACAATCTTTCCATATGTATTATTACTTGGTGGTATGGTATGGGTATTTAAGAGTTTTGGTGGCGCTGGAGGAGGCAACAACAAAGCCTTTGAATTTGGTAATTCACGCGCAAAGCTAGAAAGAAACTCTAAGACTCGTTTTACAGATGTTGCAGGTGCTGATGAAGAAAAAGAAGAATTAACAGAACTTGTATCATTTTTAAAGAACCCTAAGAAGTTTACTGAAATGGGTGCTAAAATTCCTAGAGGTGTTCTATTAGTAGGTCCTCCAGGTACAGGTAAAACATTATTAGCACGTGCTGTTGCAGGTGAAGCAAACGTTCCATTCTATTCTATTTCTGGTTCAGAATTCGTAGAAATGTTCGTTGGTGTTGGTGCTGGCCGTGTAAGAGATATGTTTAAGAAGGCTAAAGAAAATGCCCCTTGTATCATCTTTATTGATGAAATTGATGCTGTAGGTCGTCAGAGAGGTACTGGTGTTGGTGGTGGACACGATGAACGTGAACAGACATTAAACCAGTTACTTGTTGAAATGGATGGTTTTGAAGGCAACGAAGGTGTTATTATCCTTGCAGCCACTAACCGTGCAGACGTACTTGATCCTGCATTATTACGTCCAGGTCGTTTTGATAGACAGATCAGAGTATCTAACCCTGATAAGCGTGCAAGATCTCAGATCTTGAAGGTTCATGCAAGAAATAAGCATTTTGCGCCAGATGTTGATTTTGATAACATCGCTCAGCGTACTCCTGGATTCTCAGGTGCAGAACTTGCGAACGTATTAAATGAAGCGGCATTACTTGCAGTAAGAAGCGGTCATCAGATGATCACATTAAGTGATGTTGATGAAGCAATTGATAGAGTTATTGGTGGTCCAGCTAAGAAGTCTAGAAAATATACTGAACATGAAAGAAAGCTTGTTGCTTATCATGAAACTGGACATGCGATTATTGGTTTGACATTAGAAGATGCCAACCAGGTGCAGAAGGTCACAATTGTACCACGTGGTGATGCAGGTGGATACAACTTGATGACTCCTAGAGAAGAAACTTACTTCTCAACTAAGAAACAGTTACTTGCAACTATTACAGGTTATATGGGTGGCCGTACTGCTGAAGAAATCTTCTTTGGTGATGTATCATCAGGTGCTCATAACGATATTGAACAGGCTACACGTATTGCTCGTATGATGGTTACAGAACTTGGTATGAGTGAACTAGGCCCAATCAAGTATGATAGTGGTGATAATGCCGTATTCTTAGGTCGTGATTATTCACAGTTAAGTAATACACATTCTGGTCAGATTGCATTCGAAATTGACCAGCAAGTACGTAAGATCATCGAGACAGCGCATGCTCAGGCAACTGAAATCATCAACAATAATAAAGATAAAATGGATATTATTGCGAATGCATTGCTTGAACATGAAACATTGAATCATGAACAGATTCAGTCTTTATATAACACTGGTAAAATGCCAGAAACATATGATGGAACAGAAGAACATATTGACACTCATGATGACAACAATAACACTCCTGAACCATCTAAGGCTGATCCAGAAGATGATTTACTAGATGAAATGAAATAAGCGCTTTGCGCTTATTTTCATTTAGGAGGGTAATAAAATGCAGCGTAGATTTATGGTAAGACTATTAGTAGGTATTATTGTTATTAGTATGATTTTGCCTCTAGTAAGCTATTTTGCGATAGGGAGATGAGATAAATGAAAGATTATTTAGTACGTGGACTCGTTAATTCAAAGAACTGTCGTGTTTTTGCCTGTACAACAACTAACCTTACAAATGTTGCACAGCAGAATCATAACTTATGGCCTTGTGCAAGTGCTGCACTTGGACGTATGATGGCAGTCACTTTAATGATGGGTGCTATGAATAAGAATAAAGAAAAGATGACAGTAGTCATCAATGGTGGTGGACCAATCGGTACAATGCTTTGTACAACAAATTCTGATGGTAAGATCAAAGGATTTGTATCTAATCCAGAAGTTCACTATACATACAATGATACAGGTAAGCTTGCAGTAGGCTTATGTGTAGGTAATCAGGGTACTATCCAGGTTACTCGTGATATGGGATTAAAGGAACCTATTACATCTAGTTCTCCATTACAGACTGGTGAAATTGGTGACGATTTCTCTTATTACTTCATGTTATCAGAACAGGTACCATCAGTTGTTGCAGTAGGTGTTCTTGTAGAAGAAGACAATACTGTAAGAAGTGCAGGTGGTTATATTATTCAGTTATTACCAGAAGCAACTGAAGAAGATATTGCGTATATTGAAGATAAGATCAAGAATACACCACCAGTATCACAGTTATTAGATGAAGGACATACTCCAGAAGAAATCTTAAAGATGATCTTTGAAGATGTTGAAATCCTAGATACACAGGATTTATCATTTGAATGTGATTGTAGTAAAGAAAAGATGGGAGAAGCCTTAGCTACACTTCATACAAAAGATCTAGAAGACATGATTAATGAGGATCATGGCTGTGAGATTACATGTCAGTTCTGTAATGCACATTATCAGTTCAGTGAAGATGAATTAAAGGAAATACTTAAAAAGCGCCAGTAAAATGGCGTTTTTTTTACACTGTCTGGTATTATACAAAGATCAGTTAACATATATCATGGAAGGGAATAGAATTGAATAATTGATCTTTTTAGAATTGTCTGACAGTTCCTCTTTTTAATAACTAGTATAGAAGATAAATTTATAATAAATATCTATATATTATGGAGAAATATGTGCTGCATTAATGGAGTGCTTTGACTGGACATTCTTTTGTGCATTCATAACAGAGAATACAATCAGTACCGTTTTTACGTCTGCGTGATTCATTGTTGACTTCTACATTCATTGGACATAACTTTGAACATTTAAAACATACAAAAAGGAGCAGGAAGGGAACACCTGCTCCTTATGTCCTATTGGTAAAATAGGGAAGGGAAATGAAAACGATATATATTATTGAAAGGATCGGGAACTTCCTTTCACAACTCATAGTATAAACATAATTTATCTTTGTATTGTGTCAGGAATATGGTATATTTTGTGATGGTGATTAAAAAATGTTGAAAATTGGAAACGTAGAAATAAAACATCCTATTATCATGGCTCCTATGGCAGGTATCACAAATGTCGCTTACCGTAGACTTGTAAAAGAGTTTGGTGCAGGACTTGTGGTATCTGAAATGGTCAGTGATAAAGCATTATGTTATGGAAATCAAAAGACAATTGATATGCTTGCAGTAGGCGAAGATGAACACCCTATGAGTATGCAGATTTTTGGTGGTGAAGTAGAGACTATGGTCAAAGCTGCCAAGTTTGTAGAGGAACATTCTGATTGTGATATTATTGATATTAATATGGGATGTCCTGTAAATAAGGTATTAAAGGCTCATGCAGGTAGTTATTTAATGCAGTATCCAGAACTTGCATATGATATTGTGAAGGCTGTTGTAGAAGCAGTGAATGTACCAGTGACTGTTAAGATGCGTATTGGTTATGACATGAAGCATATTAACTGTGTAGAAATGGCACAATTAATGGAAAAAGCAGGTGCGAGTGCAGTCGCTATTCATGGTCGTACACGTTCACAGATGTATGAAGGCCATGCAGATTGGTCATGGATTAAAAAAGTAAAAGAAGCAGTCAGTATTCCAGTTATTGGGAATGGTGATGTCAGAACACCTGAAGATGCGAAAAGAATGATGGAAGAAACAGGTTGTGATGCTGTCATGGTTGGTAGAGGTGCTTTAGGTAATCCATTTGTGATTCGTAGAATGGTGAAATATCTAGAAGAGGGTATTTTAGAAGAAGAACCAGACTATCATGCACGTATCCAGTTATGTATTGATCATGCCCATCGTTTAGTGAAAACAGAAGGTGAAAAGAATGCGATTAGACAGATGCGTGGACAAGCACCTTGGTATGTCAAAGGATTAAGAGGTTCTGCAAAGATTAAGAACCATTTAACACAGATGAATACATTAGAAGAATTAGAAACAATTCTAAAAGATTTTGAGAAAGAACTAGAAGGTGAGTAATCATCTTCTTTTTTGTTTTATAATAGAATAGAGGAGAATATAAGTAACTAAATATATTGACTATTGTGATTAAATGTGTTCAGATCTCTCTCAAAGGAGAGCATTAAAATGAACATATCAAATACCACAATTTATAAACCAAAAAACTTTGCTGAACTTCTAAGCGTATCTGTTAAGACATTGTAACGTTGGGATAGAGAAGAAACTTTATAGGCAAACCGAATTCCAACTAATAAGCGTTATCGCACTTATGATCAGTATTTACTAAATCACGATGTATTTTTAAGATTTAGTAAAGTGAAGGGAATTATTGTAGAACAGTGTATTGAAGGTTATGGAAACCGTGTAACGATTTATTAGATGAAGTAATGGAACATAAAATCAAAACCACAATTTGAATATCCACAAACCATAGGTTGGTGAAAAATAAATTTCATAAACACCTATTAAAAGGCGTTCTTGAAGCTGAACATAGTACATGGATTTTCTATTTGCTCTATAATTAGATTAGAAATCAGATGGAGCTATAACAACATGTCAAACAAAGTATTAAGGACTAAGAAAGAATCTCTTTATTAGTTAACCCAGAACTATTTCAACAATATTGATAACTGTATTGAATTCTTCAAATCCATGAAATGACATGGTGGCAATTCAAGTGACTGCTGCGGATGTCATAAGTATTACCTAGTCAAGCGTGTAGGAAAGACTAGTACTTCATATATCCTTGAATGCAGCTCATACCATAAGCAGCATTCACTGCTTTCAGACACTATTTTTCAGAACCACAAGATTTTATTAGGTAATTTCCTTTTCTTTAACGAAAATAAAGGAATCAATGATAATATTACTGGAATATATAATGTATATTTCTGCTCCACATTTTTCTTAAATCGTTACCTGTAGATTATGGGTATTCAAAAACTGTAATAGTAACCAATAAAGATAGATTTATCAGATTGGGTTATGACTGGTTTGAAAAGGGTACTGTAAGAAGTTTAATACAACCATAGTGCTAGTAAACATGAAGAACTCCTACTGGCTGTATGGGCTTCGTAAGTATAAAAAACAGATAGAAAGGGATGAGAGAATTGCTGAAGAGCTTCAAGACGGAAATAAATCCAACAGAGGAGCAGAAAGTCAAGATTCGTAAAACAATAGGTACTTGCAGATTTATCTATAACTTCTATCTTGCTCATAATAAGGAACTTCATGAAAGTGGCAAGAAGTTTATGAGCAGCAACGAGTTTAGAATATGGCTTAACAATGAGTATCTAAAGGACTATAAAGTTGTAAGAATTGGAATATCTGGTTTATCTCCTCTTACTCATTATCGCTTTGGACAATGTATTAAAGAAGCAGTAGAAGATAAGAATGTTTTATTAATTGCGAGTGGTGACTTATCACATTGTTTGAAAGAAGACGGACCTTATGATTATAAATTAGTGGCGAAAAACCAATAGGCTTGCCTATGGGAAGAAAGCCACATAATTTTTACTTAAGTTTTGTATAGAGTAGATATATAATGTATGTACAAAAACAGAAAGAACTTTTTAATCAATGGGAAGACCAAAATCAAATAATGTTATAAACATATCTATTCCTATGGAGTGGAAAATAGAACTTGAAAATCTTGCACGTATCTATTCTGTTGAGGAAGGCAAGACTATTACATTTCTTGACCTTATGCGTAGAGGCATTCAGGAAAAATATCAGCTTGGAGAGCAAGATGATGAGTGAAGAAAATATCACAGTGCTTCACACTGCAAATATCTAATACAATATCATATGGTGTCCTGAATTCTGATTTTCGGTTTTATAAGGTAATGTTGATAATACTTTCAAACAGACATTACAGAAAATTTGTAACGATTATAATTATCATATAAAAGCACTTGAAGTAATGCCGGACCATATACATACCTTTCTAGATGTGCCACAGACTGTAGCTCCTGCGATGTGGCTAGAATTCTTAAAAGCATCAGCACTATCGAATTATTTAACGCGTATCCGCAGCTTAAAAAGTTCTATGTAGGATATGGAGCTTTATGGTCATGAGGGTATTTTGTCTCGACTGTAGAACGCATAAGCGAATCTACAGTAATCAAGTATATATAGAGGAACTAAAAAATGATTAGTGACGAAGAATACAAAAAGACTCTAAAACAATTTCATAAGCTTTCTGATAGACATATTCTAGTTGCTGAAACTGATATGTCTTCTTCTGATATGCAAAAAGTTGTAAAGCTTTCGGATAAGATCAGAAAAGCAGGTAACGAACTTGTAGGTCTTATGAGAAAGAATTATGACCGGCTTATGCGTACCAAGAGGTATCGTAAGTTACTTAAATTATACGGTTCTACGAAAGATGATAAAAAACGTAAATATTTTGCTGGACAGCTCAATGAAATGGCAAAGCAGTATGATGTTACCTGGGATTTTTGTAGAAAATCAATGATATTTATTGGAAAGAAGTATAACGTAGCTGCGGTCTTTGCGCTTACTAAAGCTGAAGATATTTGGCGTGGCATGGAAAAATGTTTATATGGTAATGGTAATATCTTACATTTTTCTAAATACAGAGACTTACCCTGTATAAGGGCAAAACAGATAGATCGTGGCATCCGTATATTCGTTACGGATAATAAGCTACAATTCAAACTTGGCAGGACTGTATTCGGAATTAAGATTAATGATAGATTTCAGACAGATGAAGTGAATGCAGTATTGGATTATCTTGCTGAATCAGAGATCATGAATAATAAAGCTGTGCAGACACTCATGGATGAAGCGTACTGTATTGATACATATAGACCATGCTATGCTACTCTTGTACCAAAATTAATTCGTGGCAAATACAGAGTATATCTACATTTAACCATTGAAGGTAAGGCAAAACCTAAATACGATAGATTCGGCAACCCAAGACATAAATATGGCAGAGGTATGATCGGTGCTGATATAGGAACACAGACAGTTGCCTATACTTCTGATACAGTAGTAGGACTTAAGAATCTTTCAGAGCGAGGCAGAAGTATTCAAAAATCCGAACGATTGGAAAGATTATATTATCGTGCTATGGACAGGTCAAGACGAGCAACTAATCCTCAGAATTATAATGAAGACGGTACAATAAAAAAAGGTCACAAGACCTGGAGATATTCTAATCATTATAATAAACTAAAAGAAAAACATTCTGAATTATGTCGTATTAATGCGATAAATAGACAGCTTGCCATAAATGAAGATGCCAATTATTTAAGGAGTCTTAGTGATGTATTTATAACAGAACCCAGAAATGCAGGTAAGCTTATGAAAAGAGCCAAGGGAACTACAGTCAATAACAAGGGTAAGTTTAATAAGAAAAAACGTTTTGGCAAGTCTATAAAGAATAGGTGC